>JAHWJV010000383.1 GCA_019348265.1 Gemmatimonadota bacterium | reverse complement strand
TTCCGATCTATGCGCCTGCACTACCTGGCATCCCTGTTCGCCGGCAGCGTCGGCCTGCTGGCGCAGCTCCTGCTGCCGCTGGAGGAGGGGCTGGGCAGTCCCTGGCTGCCGGCCACCGCCGCCCCGTACTTCCTCCTGTACTGGCGGGACCTGGTGCAGGCCGGCTACCGCCGCCCGGAGGCGGTGTCGGTGTTCTGGGGGGCGCGGCTGGCGGCGCTGCTGGCGCTGCCGATCGTGATCGCGAGCAGCATGCTCGTGGCCGGAGCAACCCTGAACGTCTCTCTCCTGGCCGGCGTTTGGGCGGCTATGGTCGGATGGGTAGTCCCCAAGTTCTCGCTCCGCATTCGCGCCAACGCCCGCCGGCGGGAGATCGATCGGACGCTGCCCGACGCGTTGGATCTCCTGGTCGTCTGCATGGAGGCTGGCCTCGGGATGAACCAGGCAGTCATACGAATGGCGGAGGAGATCCGGCACTTCAGCACCGCGACGAGTGACGAATTCGTGCTACTGAACCTGGAGATGCGTGCGGGGGTTCCGAGGGCGGAGGCGCTGCGCCGGCTGGGCGCCCGGATGGGGGTGGCGGACCTGCGATCTCTCGCGACCATGCTCATCCAGGCGGATCGCTTCGGGACTTCCGTGGGCCAGGCGCTGCGGGTGCACGCGGAGACCGCCCGGACGAGGCGGCGCCAGCGCGCCGAAGAGGCAGCTGCCAAGACGACGGTGAAGCTGATCTTCCCGATCGTCCTCTGCGTATTCCCGAGCGTATTCGTGGTGGTGCTCGGGCCGGCGGTGCTCGGTCTGATTCGCGGGCTGTCGGACCTTTGAAGGCGCAGCCGGGGCTCCGCAACGTCACGCGCGGAACGCAGCTCGCCAATCGAGTCCTGGTCGCCGACCGCTGGTGGGAGCGCCTGCGGGGCCTGATCGGCCAGCCGCCGCTGCCGCCCGGCGACGGCGTCCTGCTCTCGCCCTGCCAGTCGGTACATACGTGGGGGATGCGCTACCCCATCGACGTCGTGTTTCTGGACGACCAGCACCGCGTGGTCGCGCTCTACCCCGCCCTTCCTCCTCGCCGCCTCACCCGCTGGCACCGCAGCGCGCGATTCGCGCTGGAGCTTCCAGTCAGTACGCTCGGCGCCTCCGGGACGCAGCAGGGTGACGTGCTCGCGCCCTCCTCACCCGCTCCGTCCTGACGCCTTCAGGCGGAACCGGTCTCGTCCGCCGCTCGATCATCCCTCAGCCGTGTAAGCCCCTCCTGCGCCGTGGATGCCACGAGCCGCCCGTGGTGCGTGTAGATGCTGCCGCGCGTGAAGGCGCGCGCCCCCGCGGCGGTCGGGCTGTCCATCGCGTAAAGAAGCCACTCGTCCACCCTGAACGGGCGATGGAACCACAGGGTGTGGTCCAGCGTCGCCGCCTGCAGTCGTGGCTGCTGGAACGAGAGCCCGTGCGGGAGGAGCGCCGCCCCGAGTAGCCCGTAATCCGACGCGTAGGCGAGCACAGCCTGGTGGTGGATGGGATCGTCCGGCATCTCACCCTCGGCGCGGAGCCAGAGGTATCTCGCCGGGTCGCGCTTCTCCGGAAGGAATGGATCGACGGGATCGATAGGGCGGAAGTCGATCGGGCGGTCCTGTGTGTAAATTCCTCGAAGGCGCTCCGGAATCCGCTCAGCCATGCCCCGGATCAGGTCGATCTCGCGTGGTAGATCCTCGGGGGCGGGAACGCTCGGCATGTCGAGCTGATGCTCCGGACCGTGCTCGAGGAGGTGGAAGGAAGCAGACATGTTGAAGATGGCCCGTCCATGCTGAATCGCCGTCACGCGGCGGGTGGTGAAGCTCTTGCCGTCCCGCAGGCGGTCGACGAAATAGACGATCGGCGCCGCGATATCGCCGGGGAGAATGAAATAGCCGTGCAGCGAGTGAGCGAGGCGATCCACCTCGACGGTGCGCTGCGCGGCGACGAGAGCCTGGGCGAGTACCTGGCCGCCAAACACCCGCCCGGAGCCGATATCACGGTTCGTCCCCCGGTAAATGTCCTGCTCGATCGGCTCAAGGTCGAGGAGCTCGAGCAGCGACTGAAGAGCGGTATGCATGATCGCGGTCGTCGGTTCGGCGGTGGGCAGCGGGTGTCGCTGCGGGGACCAAGCTATGCGAGGTGCCGCCCAGCGTCCACGGAGCCACGACGCGGGACACGCCGATTCAATTTACTGGTGACCCCTGGCCGATGAGGTCCGCAGGGTGTACTAATGAGTCCCCGGAGCGCAGATGCCCGGACGGGCCTGGTCCCAGAAATGCGCGGACGGGCGGCTCGTTGTTCCATCCCAGACGTTCCCAGGAAGGCATGGATCTAGTCACCGAGATGCTCGTCGAGGTTCACCGCATCCAGGTGCTCTCGCTCATCCGACGAAACGCCTACTTCATGGTGAACCCGGCGGCGCTGACGACGCTCAGCGGCTCGCTCCGCATTCCGATCGAGGAGTGCTGGCCCCTGATCGAGGAGCTGATCGACGAAGGCTTCGTCGCTCCGCTCCCAACCGGGCTCAAACGATACTGGACTCCGCTGCGGCTGACGCCGATCGGTGACGGGGTGCTGGAGTGGATGCGCCGCCGCACCATCCTGCCGACGGAGCGCGAGGTGAAGCTCTCGGATCCGCTCGCGATCATCCACTAGTGCTTCGGGCGCCCCGAACGAACAGAGCGAGCCCCGCCCGGTTGATCCGGCGGGGCTCTATTCACGCAGTTCCCGCACGCATTCGGCCATGGAACTCGGGATCTACACCTTCGCGGAGACGACGAGAGACCCCTCCACGGGCGAGACGATCAGCGCCTCTGAGCGCCTGCACGACCTCCTGGAGGAGATCGAGCTCGCCGATCAGGTGGGGCTGGACGTGTTCGGCGTCGGAGAGCACCACCGTCCGGACTTCGCGGTGTCGGCGCCGGCGGTCGTCCTCGCCGCGGCAGCCGCGCGTACGCAGCGGATCAGGCTCACTAGCGCGGTGACGGTGCTGAGCTCGGACGATCCGGTCCGCGTTTTCCAGGAGTTCGCGACCGTCGACCTGCTCTCGGGCGGCAGAGCGGAGATCATGGCCGGGCGAGGCTCGTTCATCGAGTCGTTCCCCCTCTTCGGCTACGCCCTGGAGGACTACGACGCGCTGTTCTCCGAGAAGCTGGAGCTGCTGCTGAAGCTGCGCGAAAGCGAGAACGTCACCTGGTCGGGCAGGCACCGCGCGCCGCTCACCGGCCAGGGGGTGTATCCGCGCCCCGTGCAGGACCCGCTTCCGGTGTGGATCGCGGTGGGCGGCACCCCGCAGTCCGTCGTCCGCGCGGCGACGCTGGGGCTGCCGCTGGCCGTGGCCATCATCGGCGGCATGCCCGAGCACTTCGCGCCGATGGTGCAGCTGTACCGCGACGTGGCCAGCCGGGCGGGACACGATGCCACCAGGCTCCCGGTGAGCATCAACTCGCACGCCTTCCTGGCCGAGCGATCCCAGCAGGCCGCCGACGACTTTTTCCCCTCCTATGCCGACGTCATGACCAGGATCGGAAGGGAGCGGGGATGGCCTCCGACGACGCGCCAGCACTTCGAGGCCTCGCGCGGACCTCGTGGCGCGCTCGTGGTCGGAAGTCCGCAGGAGGCGATCGACAAGATCCTCTCCCAGCACGAGATCTTCGGGCACCAGCGTTTTCTCGCGCAGCTCACCGTGGGCTCGATATCCCACGGGAAGGTGATGCGCGCGATCGAGCTGTTCGGAACGGAAGTGGCTCCGGTGGTGCGGCGCGAGACTTCCACCGGAGCCTGAGCGGTCGGGGCGGAGCCCCCGCGGCTCTCGCAACGGGAGCCGTAACCCGCCAGTTGGGTGGCCCCGTCGGCCTCAGTACCCCGGATTCTGAGTCAGCTTTCG
>JAHWJV010000382.1 GCA_019348265.1 Gemmatimonadota bacterium | reverse complement strand
GGTCCGCGCCTTCAGCCTGAAAGACCGGGTGAGGCCGCACGACGAGCTCGATGAGCGCGTCTCCCGCGCCGCCGCGGCCCTGGGCGCCCTGGCCCTTCAGCCGCAGCACCTGTTCGTTGTGAGCGCCGGGCGGGATGGTCACCTCGATGGTGCGGCCGTCGGAGAAGGCGATCCGCTTCCTGGATGAGAACTTTCGACGGCAGCCGGAGCTCGCCGAGGTAGCCGCCGCGGTAGGGCTGAGCGACTACCACTTCCAGCGGCTCTTCCGGCGATGGGCGGGGGTGAGCCCGAAGCGCTTCCTGCAGTTCCTGACCGCGGAGTACGCTCGCGGGCTGCTGCGGGACTCCTGGACCGTGCTGGACGCGGCATACGAGGCGGGGCTCTCGGGACCCGGTCGACTGCGCGACCTGCTGGTGAGCGTGGACGGGCTCACCCCCGGCGAGGCGCGCCGGCAGGGGGCCGGTGTGACCATCCACCACGGCGTGCACTCCTCGCCCTTCGGAGACTGCCTGGTCGCCGCGACCGAGCGCGGCGTGTGCGCGCTGACCTTTCTGGACGAGGCTGGGGTTCCGAGCGCCCTTGCCGGCGTCGCGGCGCGCTGGCCGAGCGCGACGCTGGTGGAGAGCCCCGAGGCCACCAGGCCGCTAGCGGAGCGTATCTTCGCGGAGAGAACGGCTGGTCCCGTCCGCCTCCACCTGGACGGCACCAACTTCCAGATCCGCGTTTGGGAGGCGCTGCTCCGCATCCCCGGCGGCTCCGTGGTTACCTACGAGCAGATCGCGAACAGCCTCGGGTCGCCGCGCGCGGTACGCGCCGTAGGCACCGCGGTGGGCCGAAATCCCATCGCCTACGCGATCCCCTGCCACCGCGTGATCCGAAAAACCGGTGCCTTCGGCGAGTATCGCTGGGGCGCCGCCCGGAAGCGGGCGATCCTCGGTTGGGAGGCGGCGCGCAGCGCGGGCTGACCCCGGACGACCGCGCGAGGGAACTTCCACTTCCCTCGCGCCGTACTATATTCCCGACCGTACCCGCCGCACGTCGTCTTCCGACCACAGCTTCGTCCCAGCCGATGGTGAATGCCATGCCGCGCTGTCACGCCATACCCCTGGCCGTCCTCCTCGCGTGTGCCGCCTCGCTGCTCCCGCAGACCGCGCATGGCCAGTCGCTGCGCGGCTCCACGACCAGCGTCAACCGCATGTACTACCACGCGGTGGACCACGGCATGTATTTCTACAAGACGCCCAGCGGGCTGAAGAAGGCGGCCACCGAGGGGCGCTTCGTCCGGCTCTCCACCGGGACCAACTACCGGGTGGCCGGTGTCAGCTATCCGTACGTGCAGGAGGCGACGCGCCTGTTCGTGGAGCGGCTCGGGCAGCAGTACCGGCAGGCGTGCGGCGAGCGCATGGTGGTGACCAGCGGCGCTCGCCCACAGTCGATGCGCCTGGCCAACAGCGTCGACAAGTCGGTGCATCCCACGGGGATGGCGATCGATCTGCGCAAGCCGGGAGGCACCCGCTGCCGCACCTGGCTGCGCAACACGCTCCTCTCCCTGGAGGGCGAGGGAGTGGTCGAGGCGACCGAGGAGTACAGCCCGCCACACTTCCACGTCGCCGTCTTCCCGACCCCCTATACCCGCTACGTCTCGCGCCTGGACGGCGCGCCGGCCTACGCGGCGAACACCCCCTCGAACCGCTACCGCGTCCGCAGCGGCGACTCGCTCTGGGGCATCGCACGCCAGCACTCCACCAACGTCGAGTCCCTCCGGTCCGCCAACCAGCTCCGGTCCTCGAGCCTGAAGATCGGGCAGGTTCTGGTGATACCACGATAGGGAACAGGGAACAGGGAACAGCCTGCGATACGCAGCAGAGGCCGGCATCCGGAGTGATGGCGGCCTCTTCTCTTACGTTTCCCGCTGTTCCCTATTCCCTGTTCCCTATCTCAAAGCATTCTCCTCCCCTCGCGGGCCAGCCGAGCCAGCAGCATGGCACGGTCGTTTTCGGTCTCGGCGACGAGGCGCGCGCCGCGGCTGGCGGGAACGGCGCCGTGGCAGCGGTTACAGATCACGAACGGGTCGTCGGCGAGCCAGCGGACCTCCCACAGGCCGACGCACTCTGGGCGGCGGTGCTGCGGAAGGGGTGCGGGGCCGGACTGGGTCGCCTCGAAGCGCACCTCCAGCCGGGGCTCGAAGTGGCAGTGGTAGCAGGTCAGCGTGTGGGGAAGGCTGATCGCGCGGTCGAGCCCGAGCGAGATCGGGCGCGCGCAGCGGGGGCAGATCCCCGCGAATGAGTACACTCGGTAGCGGCCCGTCCACGCCCGGTGCGCGAGGTAGAGACCCGCGACGAAAGAGGCGACCACCCACGGGTAGTGCGGGGGAACCCAGGCGACCACCGGAATGGCTCCCCAGAAGACGCCGAGCGCCAGCAGGGTGCGCGCGAGCCGCCCCGGCAGCGGCCGGTAGGACAGCTCGATCCGCGCCGGCGCCGGCTGATATGCGCGCAGCGTCACCTGCGCCTGCGGGACTCTCGGCTCGGTTTTCCTCATGCTCGCATCCTGGATGGTGCCCGCCCGAAATTTACCTCGGCTCCGTTCGGCGTGCCACCCTTCCCTTCGGAACCAGCGCGGACCGCGTCATTGTCGCCAGGCGCGCCGGGTGGCAGATTGATGCGGTCGGGGAGGGTCGCTTGAAACCGTCGAGGGTGGCTGAGCGTAGGAATGAGCAGAGGTCGTTTCACCGCACCGAAAAGGATGGAGCCGTGTTTGAACTCATTGGACTGATCGCTACGGGCGCCGCGTCCATTGGCGGATACCTTCAGAGCCGTCACTTCGTGCGCAGGCGACTGACTTATCTCGACATGATCCACAAGCCCAGCGCGGCCGTGATCGCCGGCGCGGGGGCGGCGCTGGTCGCGATGCCGGTGGTCTGGGTGCTCCCGCTCGTGGGAACCGGCACGGCGATGCTCTTCGGTGCCGGCGTCGGCACCGGGGTGGCCGCGGGGGCGAGAGACGTTCGCAAGCGGATCTCCTCGCGCTTCTAGCCGCGTCGTGAGAGAAGGGCCGGCTCCTACCTCGTCGGTGGGAGCCGGCCCTTTCGCTTCTTTCCAGGTCGTACTGATCGGGGGCGACTCAGAAGCGCCCGCAGACCGCCGCGTCTCCGACGGGGCTCCCACCGGGCTTCCAGGTGGGGGCCGGCCCCTCCGCCAGCAGCCGTACTGCCGAGATGGCCGAGTCTACCACGCGCGCCATGTGGGGGAAATCGATACGGTCGACCTCGTCGTCCGGGGTATGGTAGTCCTGGTGAAGGCCGAAGGTCGAGAGCGTATGGGCCGGGATGCCGCGGCATGCGAAGGCGATGTTGTCGCTTCGCTGGAAGAACTGCTGAGTAGGCCGTGGGTCCGCGACGATCGGCACGCCGTCGGCTGCCAGCCGCTCCCCCATCGTCGAGCGCTCGTAGCCGGTGAGCCAGGCGCGTCCCGCCCCCTGCACGAGGGGGTCGGGGCGGCCCACCATCTCCACCTCGAACTCCGCCACCGTGCGGGCGAGTGGCACCCGCGGGTGGGCGATGTACCAGCGCGTTCCGAGCAGACCTACCTCTTCCCCCGTCGTCAGCAGTACCACCACCGTACGCTTGGGCGGCGAGCCCTGGGACAGCTCCCGGGCGATCGCCAGCACTGTCGCTACCCCGGTCGCGTCGTCGTCCGCGCCGTTGTAGATCGAGTCGCCGTTCAGCGGTCTTCCCACGCCCAGGTGGTCGTAGTGAGCCGCGACGACGATCGCCTCGTTCCGCAGCGCCGGGTCACTCCCCGCGATGATCCCTACCACGTTCGGCGCGCGCACCCTCCGCTCGGGCGGAAGGCTGTCCAGCGCCGTCCAGGACTCCAGCAGCCGATAGCGGCGCTCCCCGTC
>JAHWJV010000381.1 GCA_019348265.1 Gemmatimonadota bacterium | reverse complement strand
GAATGTCCACGATCGCGTCCAGCGCTCCCACCTCATGGAAGTGGACCTTCTCCGGAGTCGTTCCATGCACCGCGGCCTCTGCCTCGGCGAGCCGGGTGAAGGCGTCTACCGCGCGGTCCCGAATCGCCGCATCGACGCCCGCGGCATCGATGATCGCCACCACGTGCCGCAGGTGACGGTGGGCGTGCTCGTGCGGAAGGTCCAGAACCAGTCTGGTGCAGGCGATCCCTCGGCGCTGCACGCGCTCCGTTCGCACCCCGATCTCCGCGATCCCGAGCCCGGTCACGAAGTCGCGGAGCCATTCCTCCGGCAGCCCCAGGTCCACGAGCGCGCCCAGCGTCATGTCCCCACTGATCCCACTGAACGGATCGAAAATTAACGCTGGCAAGCTCCCTCTCGGTCGGGAAGAACGACGGTCGAGAAATAAATTAGAGGCGTTCCGCGAACCCGTCAAACCGATTTTTGGCGGCTGGCGGCTCAGTGTCTGAAAAGACGGCGTCCGGTGAACACCATGGCGATGCCGTGCTCGTCGGCGGCCGCGATGCACTCCCCGTCCCGGACCGAGCCGCCGGGCTGGATGATGGAGCGTATCCCCGCCTCGGCGGCGGCGTCCACGCCGTCGCGGAAGGGGAAGAACGCATCCGATGCCAGTGCGGCGCCGGCGAGGTCGAGTCGGTTGTCCCGCGCCTTCATCACCGCGATGCGCGACGAGTCCACCCTGCTCATCTGGCCCGCTCCGATTCCGAGCGTGGCACCCCGTCGGGCGAGCACGATCGCGTTGGACTTCACCGGCGCCACCGCGCGCCAGGCGAAGCGGAGATCGGCCCATTCGTCAGTGGTCGGCTCCCGCGCGCTCACCACTCGCCACTCAGTCTCCGGGTATTCGGTGCCGAGCGTGGACTGCACGAGGAAGCCGCCGCGGACCCGCTTGAAATCGAGAGCCGACCGGTCTGCTGAAAGCGATTTCTCCAGCAGTCGCAGGTTCTTTTTCTCCTTCAGGATCCGCAGCGCCTCGGGGGCGAAGGACGGGGCCACGATGGCCTCGACGAAGTTCGGGCGCAGGAGGAGGGCAGCCGCTTCGTCCACCTCCACGTTGAAGGCTACGACCGACCCGAAGGCGCTGGTCGGATCCGTCTGGAGGGCGCTTCCGTACGCCTCCGCCGCGCCGGCCGCGACGGCGAGGCCGCAGGGCGTATTGTGCTTGATGATCGTGCACGCGGCGACGGGCTCCCCCTGCCAGGCCGCCACTGCGAAGAGCGCGGCGTCGACGTCCAGCAGGTTGTTGAAGGAGAGCTCCTTCCCGTGGATCTGCCGGAAAGCGGTCCCGGCGCCGGCATCGCTATAGAATGCGGCAGGCTGGTCCGGGTTCTCACCGTAGCGCAGCGACTGGATTCGGGTCAGCGAGAGATCGATCCGGTCCGGAAGCGACCCACTTCCCGCTCCCGCGGTGCCGCGGGTCAGCGTGCCGAGATACTCCGCGATCGCCGCGTCGTAGGCGGAGGTGTGCGCGTACACCTTGGCCGCGAGCTGACGACGGACGCCGGCGGCCTCGTGCGCCTGCAGCTCCAGGCCGCCGAGCACGCGCTCGTAGTCCGCCGGATCGATCACCACCCAGACGCTCTCGTGGTTTTTGGCCGCGGAGCGTAGCATCGACGGGCCGCCGATGTCGATGTTCTCGATCGCATCGTCGACGCTCGCCCCTGGTCGCGCGATCGTCTCGCGGAACGGGTAGAGATTGACGACCACCATGTCGATCGCCTCGTAGCCGAGCGACCGCATCTGCTCCTGGTCACCGGAGTGTGCCCTACGGCCCAGCAGGCCGGCGTGCACCGCCGGGTGCAGCGTCTTCACCCGGCCGTCCATGATCTCGGGATGGCCGGTGACCTCGCTCACCTCCGTCACGGTTAGCCCGGCGTCCCTCAGAGCGCGCGCGGTACCGCCGGTGGAGAGCAGCGTCCACCCGCGAGCGCCCAGCTCGGTAGCGAACGGGAGAAGACCGGTCTTGTCTGAGACGCTCAGCAGTGCACGGGGCATTTTGGCTATGGCTATCAGCTATCGGCTATCGGCTATCAGTTACGGCTGCACGAGATTACGCGTCCATTGAACCGGTCTCTCGCACCCGGTGAAGCGCTGCGATGTCATCGGGAGCGGGGGCGTCGATCGGGAGGAGGCCAAATGACAGCGGGTCCACCGGGACGCCCACGTCACCGGCTCCGAGGAGTGCCTCCACGGTAAGTGGCAGAAGGCGGTGCTCTACGCGAAGCACACGCGCGGCGAGCTCTTCCGGGGTGTCGCCCGGCAGAACGGGCACCGGCCACTGCGCCAGGATGCGGCCCCGGTCGTACTCGTCGTCCACCAGGTGCACCGTCGCCCCGGACACCCGCGCCCCGGACTGCAGCACCGCGCGGTGAACCCGGTTCCCATACATCCCCAACCCGCCGAAGGACGGGAGCAGCGCGGGGTGGATGTTCAGGACCCGCTCGTGGTAGCGGGCGATCACCTCTGTTGGCAGCAGCTGGAGATATCCCGCCAGCACGATCAGGTCGATCTCGTTCTCGTCCAGCGTCCACAACAGCTCCCCCGGCGGGGTGTCCGCCGGAACGAGCACGGCGGACCGGACACCGGCGGCGTTGGCGCGGTCGAGGGCGCCGATCCCGGGCCGATTGGCGACTACGAGCTCGACCCGCGCGGCGGGAGCTGGCTGCGGATGGAAGTGGTCGATGAGGGCCTGCAGGTTCGTTCCGCCTCCCGAGGCGAAGACCGCGATGCGTGTCGTCATGGTTCGTCGCCTGGTTGCGGGAGCTGCGTCACGGGGCGACGGAGGGTCCGGCCGATCGGCGGCGGGAAGTTAGAGGGCGCGGACGGCGCCCGTCAACGTGGGAGCACGGCGGGCCGCGGGCTCAGGCGAAGGCGCTGCCGCCCAGGCTCCCGACCAGATACGGGTTCGTTGCGCGCTCGTGACCGACCGTCGTCTCCGGGCCGTGACCCGGGTACAGCACCGTCTCGTCCGGCAGCGTGAGGATCTGCTGACGGATGGACTTCATGAGCGTCTCCAGGTCGCCACCGGGAAGATCGGTCCTCCCGATGGAGCCATTGAAGACGCAGTCTCCGACGAGCGCCATCCCCTCCCCCACCAGGACCACGTGCCCGGGGGCATGGCCTGGCGTGAACCTCACCTCCAGCTCGCACCCGCCGAACGCGATCCGGTCGCCGTCCGCGAGATGGCCGTCCAGCGGGGGCGGCGGCTCCACCTGGACGCCGAACCATTGACCCTGCAGCGGCGCGGCGTGATACAGCTGCTCGTCGGCCGGGTGCAGGCTTATCGGCGCTCCGGTGCGCCTCTTCGCCTCCGCCGCGCCGTCGATGTGGTCGATGTGCGCGTGGGTCAGCACGATCGCGATCACGTCGAGCGAGGACTCTTCCGCCACGCTCAGGAGCTCGCCAATGGTGGCCCCCGGGTCGATCACGATCGCCTTCCCACTGCCGACACAGCTGACCAGGTAAGCGTTCTCCGCGAACGGCCCACCGGTAAACCCGCGCACGATCATCTCTCCACTCGACATCCATCCTCCATTCGGTTCAGCCTCGGCGAGCTCGCGGCAGCGCGAAAAGAGCGCCCCCCGGAATCGGGATAGGGGGTGACCGGCGATCCCGGCCACTCCCCTCCCACACCACCGGACATGCGGGTCCGCATCCGGCGGTTCGGAAAGTTGAGGTCAGTGCGGTGCCAGCCTCGGAAGCCCCAATCCCTCCAGGTACTTCGTCGGCATCGCGGCATTGAGCGCGCCGTGTCCGGCGATTCTCCACCAGCTTCCGCTCCAGGCCGCCGCTGCTCGGGCGACTCTCATCGGCACACCTCGCCGACGCAGTTCCCGGTAAATCGTCGTCCCTCGCTTCCACTGTTTGA
>JAHWJV010000380.1 GCA_019348265.1 Gemmatimonadota bacterium | reverse complement strand
CTTCGACCGTCAAGCTCGCGAGTACCAGGACCAGGTGCTCCCGCCGGCGGTCACGGCTCGCGTCTCTGTGGAGGCAGGGAGACCCATGGGCTGGCACCGCTGGGTCGGCAGCGCCGGCGAGACTATAGGGATCGGACATTTCGGTGCCTCCGCCCCCGCCAGCGAGATCTTCAACGAGCTCGGCTTCACGCCCGAGAACGTCGTCAACAAGGCCCGGGTCGCGCTCGGCCTCGAGTCCCCCGACGCATCGCTGGAATCCGGCGCGGCGGCCGCCGGACCGGCGCGCCATGGAACGGACGAGAACTGAAATTTCACCCCAGGGAGGGCCCGATGCCCGACACGAAGCACCCAGCCACCGAAATGCCCGAGCGGACCGGGCCGCTGTGGGATCTCACCAAACTCGGCCAGAGCGTCTGGCTGGATTACATCCGGCGCGGGATTCTGGAGAATGGCGAGCTGGAGACGCTGATCTCGGAGAGCGCGGTGCGCGGCGTCACGTCGAACCCGGCGATCTTCGAGCAGGCGATCGCCGGGAGCGACGACTATGACGACGGCCTGGTGGAGCTCGCCGTGGAGGGCGCCGAGCCGATGGAGGCGTACGAGAAGCTAGCGATCGTCGACATTCAGAACGCAGCCGACCTGTTCCGCGGGATCTACGACGAATCCGGGGGCGCCGACGGCTTCGTATCGCTCGAGGTGTCGCCCGAGCTGGCGCATGATACCGGCGCTACCATCGAGGAGGGACGTCGACTCTGGCGCGAGGTGCACCGCCCGAACGTGATGATCAAGGTGCCGGGGACGGACGCCGGGCTGCCCGCGATCGAGACGCTGCTCGCCGAAGGGATCAACGTCAACATCACCCTGCTCTTCTCGCTGTCGGCTAACGAGCGGGTGATGTAGGCGTATCTCCGAGCGCTGGAGCAGCGCGACCAGCGGGGGGAGCCGCTCGACCGCGTGGCGTCGGTAGCTTCATTCTTCGTCTCGCGAGTCGACAGCGCTGTGGACAAGCAGCTCGAGGCGCGAATCGCCGCGGCTCGCGACGACGCCGAGCGGGAACGCGTTCGCGCGCTCTTCGGCAAGGCGGCGATCGCCAACGCGAAGCTCGCTTACGAGCGGTTCCGGCAGGTGTTCGCCGGCGAGCGCTGGACGCGGCTCAGTCAGGCGGGCGCTCGCGTCCAGCGTCCTCTCTGGGCGAGCACGTCCACCAAGAACCCGACCTATCGCGACGTCATCTACGTCGAGGAGCTCATCGGGCCCGATACGGTGAACACGATGCCGCTCGCGACCCTCGAGGCCTTCGCGGATCATGGCGTCGCCGGCTCTACCGTCGATCAGGGGCTCGACGAGGCGAAGCGGTCGCTCCAGGACCTCGCGGCGCTCGGCATCGACCTGGACCAGGTGACGGCGGACCTGCTCACCGAGGCGGTCGAGAAGTTCGTCACCCCATTCCGCAGCCTGCTCTCGAGCATCGACCAGAAGCTCACGGAGCTCGCCACCCGCGCGTGACCCGGCGGGTCATGAGCAGCGGGCGAACGCCGGGACCAGGCGGCTCTCGGGGCGCGGCAATTTTATTGCATCGGCGCCCGGCGTCGAAACGCCGCTCCAGGGACCAGGCGCTCCGCCGCTGTTCGATAAACCGCGTGTTCCGGCACGTGGTTCGCGTCTCGGCCCGATGACTTTTTACCGCAAACCTGGGCGATTCATTACGGATGGCTGAAGCGACACTCGATCAGGACGTCGAGCGAATAGTCCGGGGCGACCACCCGAATCCATTCGGTGTTCTCGGGATGCACCGCGTCCGGCTGGTGCAGGGCGACGTGCTGGCGCTGAGGGCGTTCGTCCCGTGGGCTGCCCGCCTCGAGATGGTGCCCGAGGACGGGGGCACCGGCCCCACCGAGTTGAACCGGGTGCACGACGCCGGATTCTTCGAGGCGGTGATCCCGGCCGCGGATCGGTTCCGGTATCGGCTCCGGGCGACAAATGGGGATGGGTCCGCCCACGAGTTCCACGACCCGTACTCGTTCCCGACGACGCTGAGCGACCTCGACCTGCATCTCCTCGGTGAGGGGACCGATCTCGAGCTGTACCGGAAGCTCGGCGCGCACGTCAGGACGGTGGAGGGCGTGACCGGCGTGCGCTTCGGCGTATGGGCGCCGAACGCGGAGCGGGTCAGCGTGGTCGGCGAGTTCAACGGGTGGGATGGCCGCCAGCACGTGATGCGGCTGCACCCGGGGATCGGCGTCTACGACCTCTTCATCCCGGACCTGCAGCCTGGCGCGATCTACAAATACGAGATCAAGCCCAAAAATGGCCCGCCCTTCCTGAAGGCCGATCCGGTCGGCTTCCGGTCCGAGGTGCGGCCGGCGACCGCCTCCGTCGTACACGACTTGAATCAGTACGATTGGGGCGACCACGACTGGATGGGCGCTCGCGGCCAGCGTGACGCCGTGCACGAGCCGATGCTCGTCTACGAGGTCCATCTCGGCTCCTGGCGCTGGCGCGACGACCGGCCGATGACGTACCGCGAGCTCGCCGAAGAGCTGCCCGCCTACGTTGCGGAGATGGGCTTCACGCACGTGGAGATGCTCCCGGTGATGGAGCATCCCTACGATCCGTCGTGGGGGTACCAGGTCACCGGCTACTTCGCTCCGACCAGCCGATTCGGCTCGCCGGACGATTTCAGGTACCTGGTGGACCAGCTGCATCGCCGGAACATCGGCGTGATCCTGGATTGGGTTCCGGCGCACTTCCCGCGCGACGCCGCCGGGCTTCGCCGGTTCGACGGCTCGCCGCTCTACGAGCACGCCGACCCACGCCTGGGGGAGCATCCGGACTGGGGGACGATGATCTTCAACTACGGACGCAACGAAGTCCGTAATTTCCTCCTGTCGAACGCGCTCTACTGGCTCAACGAGTACCACATCGACGGTCTGCGCGTCGACGCGGTCGCCTCGATGCTGTACCTCGACTACTCGCGCAAGCAGGGCGAGTGGATTCCGAACCGCTACGGCGGCCGCGAGAACCTCGATGCGATCGACTTCTTCCGCTACCTGAACCACGTCGTGCGGGAGCGCGCTCCCGGCACCCTGATGATCGCGGAGGAGTCGACCGCCTGGCCCGGCGTGACACAGACGCCGGAGTATGGCGGGCTCGGATTCCACTTCAAGTGGAACATGGGGTGGATGAACGACTTCCTGCGCTTCGTCGAGCAGGAGCCGATCTACCGCAAGTACCACTTCGGGTTGCTGACGTTCTCGCTCATGTACGCGTTCAGCGAGCGCTTCGTGCTCCCGATCTCCCACGACGAGGTCGTGCACGGCAAGCGGTCGCTGCTCGACAAGATGCCGGGCGACGAGTGGCAGCGGTTCGCCAACCTGCGGCTCCTGCTCGCCTACCAGTACACGCGCCCGGGGAAGAAGCTGCTCTTCATGGGCGGTGAGCTCGCGCAGTGGTCGGAGTGGAGCGAGGGGCGCTCGCTGGACTGGCACCTCACGGAGAACCCGCTGAACGGCGGCGTGCAGCGCTGGATGCGCGATCTCAACGCCGTGTACCAGCGCGAAAGTGCCTTCTGGGATTCGGACTGCACCCACGAGAGCTTCCAGTGGATCGACTTCCACGACGTGGAGAACAGCGTCCTCGCCTTTGTTCGCCGCGGCTTCGAGCCCGACGACGAGGTGGTGGTGGTCTGCAACTTTACGCCCGTCCCTCGCCACGATTATCGTATCGGCGTAGCCGGGGCGGGGCAGTACCGCGAGCTGCTCAACAGCGACGCGGAGGTGTACGGGGGGAGCAATGTCGGGAACCGGGGTGCGGTGCAGACGGAGCCGGCCGCGAGTCACGGCCGTCCACATTCACTCCTGCTTACCCTCCCCCCGCTCGGGATCCTGGTCCTGAAACGGGAGCAGTAGGGACCAGGGAGGTGACCGCGCGGGACGG
>JAHWJV010000037.1 GCA_019348265.1 Gemmatimonadota bacterium | reverse complement strand
CGCCTACCACCCGCGTGTTGGCGTGCCGAAGCTGCTCCGCCGTGTCGACCAGCGCGTCGAAGGGCGTCACGCCGGCTCGAGCCACCACGACCACCCCATCGACCCAGGCGCTCAGCGCGACGGCGTCCGGGAAGAGGTTGAGCGGCGGCGTGTCGATGATGACCCGGTCGTACTCCTGCTCGGCACACTCCAGCAGCGCGCGCATTCCGGTGGAGCTCAGTAGCTGCACCGGGTTGTGTGGGGTCCTGCCCGCGGCGATGTAACGCAGCGGCTTGCCGCCCCCGACGTCCGCGTGCCGCAGCACTCCGGGCACCGGCGCTTCGGAGAGCAGGTCGGACAGACCCGGCGTGGGGCCGGTTTCGAAAAGCTCGTGCACGCTGCCGCGGCGAAGGTCTGCGTCGATGAGCAGGACCTTGAGTCCGCTCTGCGCGAGCGTGATGGCGAAGTTCGCCGCGGTGCTCGTCTTACCATCCCCGGGCAGCGGGCTGGTGAAGAGCACGGTTTTCATCTCCGAGTCCGGCTGCGCGAACATGATGTTGGTGTGCAGCCGCGTGTATGCGTCGGACCAGGGGGTGGGCGCGCGCTGCGGCGCGATCAGCAGCGCGGGCACCGAGCCGGAGGCCGGCTGCACCATCCGGCCGGGCTCGCTTCCTCCACCGGTTTCGGCGCTCAGGCTCTGGTTTCGCGGGCGCGGGAGCAGCTTGCGGCGCTGGAGCATGGCCGGCTGTGCCGCCGGGATCATCCCGAGCACCGGGATGCCGATCGCCGCCTGCACGTCCGCCCGGGTGTGCACTGCCTGGTCCGCGTACTCGCGCGCGAAGACGAGCCCGATCCCGAGGAGGAGCACCACCGCGGCCCCGGCTCCCGCGAAAAGCGGCGCGCCCGGTCCGGTCGGCTCCCTGGGCAGGTCCGCCGAATCCACCACGCGCACAGTGTTGACCTGCGCCGCCTCGGCGATCTCCGCCTCCTTGAGGCGGGTCTGCAGCAGTTCGTACGTGGCCGCCAGTGCCTGAGGCTCCATCGAGAGGCGCGCGAACTCCGTTGCCTTGGCCGGCATCTGGCTGAGCTGTGCCTGAGACCTCCCCAGCTCCGCGTCCATGGCCGCCACCTGCCTTGTGATACTCTGCAGGTAGGTGCTCACCATCGACTGCAGCTGCCGCTCGATCTCCGCCACCCGCGCGTCGAGCGCCCGAAGGTCGGGGTCTTCCGCGGTGCGGCGCGTGGCCAAGTCCGCGCGCTGGTTCTCAACGACCGAGAGCGAGCTGAGCAGCTGCGTGGCCGCTTCGTTCTGCAGAAACGCCGGGTAGCCGACGAGTCGGCGATAGGGCGAAGCGACGCCCGGGCGCTCAGCTCCCGCCGAGCGTCGCACCTCGTTGAAGACGCTCGTCAGCGCGTCTCGCTCGGCCGCCAGCGTTCCGCGCTGCGCGCGGAGCTGAGCGAGCTGGGTAACCTGCGTGGACGACTCCAGCTGTGGGTCGATCACTCTGTTCCGTTCCTGGAACGCGCGCAGCTGTGCCTGGGACATGTTCAGCTGCCGGGTCACCGTGTCGAGCTGCGCGCG
This sequence comes from Gemmatimonadota bacterium, assembly GCA_019348265.1. Taxonomy (GTDB): domain Bacteria; phylum Gemmatimonadota; class Gemmatimonadetes; order Longimicrobiales; family Longimicrobiaceae; genus JAHWJV01. Next base: position 12,617 of record JAHWJV010000037.1, on the reverse strand, counting down.
TAGAAAGGTCGCCGCCGTCCGCGCCGTCGCCTTCTGGTTGAACTCGCGGAGCGCCATGTACCGAGCGGTAAGTACGTTCGGAACATCCCGCGCGAGCTCCGGATCGGAAGCGCGATAGCTGACCCGGACCATCCTGACTTCGGGGCTGGGCTGCTTCACCTCGAGGTCGGTCTCCACGGCCTCCACGGCATCGGAGCGGCTATGGATCGACAGCTCGATCGCCTCGTGCCCGACCGCCTCCGGTGAGAGCACTATCTGGCTCCCGCCCAGGGGGATCGGCGCTCCGACCGCGTAGGTGCCAAGGACAGAATCGCTCTTCTCGTCCTGCACGCGGAAGCGTCCGTCCGACTGCCGTGACAGTCGGTAGCTCGCCGGCATCACCGCCTCGGGGAGGGAAACCCGCTGGATCAGCTCGGAACGCGGCACGCCGGCCGGCTCCACGACCTCTACCTGCAGGCCCAGGGAATCCACCACCGCGCGCGCCAGGTTCCTGCTCTGCAGCTCCTGGATCTCGGTCGCGATCCGCTGCGCCTCCGTCAGCGAACCCGTGTTGACGATGGTGGTCACACCAGGCTGCTGCTCCCCCATGGCGATCAGCGCAGATGCCTCGTAGACCGGATCCCGAAGGGAGGCGAACCCGAGGCCCAGCGCGATCCCGATGAGCGGACAGGCAAGCAGTACCCAGCGGTGGCGACGCAAGATGCCGGTCGCCTCGCGGAGGTCCGGGGTCGCCTGCTCACGTGCCGTCGGCGGCGGTGGAGGAGGAAGGCTTCGCATGGAGGTCACCGTCTCGTGAAGAAGCCGATGAACAAGCTGGTGATTCCCGCGGCCAGAATCCCCGAGTTCCGGCTCAACCAGCTCCGCTCGGGTACGTAGATCTGATCACCGGACTGGATCACCGAATCCACGACGCGCGTAGTGGCGGACAGTCGGATCTGCTGGCGCTGCCCGCCGCGGATCAGCTCGATCCGATCCGGATCTCCCTGCTCCGTCGCTCCGCCGGCGAGGGCGAGCACATCGGACACCGTCATCGTCGCGTCGACCGGGTGCAGTCCCGGAGTCCGGACCGCCCCGAGAACCTGGACGCGGCGAAGCAGCGTGATTTCCACCGAGGGCTGTTGCAGATATCGCTCGTACGCCTTCACCAGCCGTGCCTCCAGCTGCCTCGGCGACTCCCCCCCGACTTGCGTTTTGCCTAACCTCGGGAGAACTGCCATACCTTCTTCATTGATCGGATAGTCGCCCGCCATGTCCGGCTCCCGCCAAACCCGCAGCCGGATGATGTCCCCCGGGCGCAGCGGCTGGGCCGACCAGACAGTCGGCGCAGTGGGCGCAGGAGCCGCCTGCGCGGCCACTTTAGCGGGCGCGAGAACCAGGAGTAGAGCGATGGAGAGCGCGATCAGACGCATGGTAATCGGGGGCGAACGGCTGCGGAGCGCTGCCCAGAGCGGGTGCTCGGGAAGCGCCGACATGTCCGTCATTTAGCAAAAGTTGGCAATCAACATGCCAAACGTCTGTGTTGCAACACCTGCAGGCCGGTCAGGTTCCGAGCCGCCGCCACCACGCGAGTTGGGCGATCGTGCGGGTTCCGACAGGGCGGCGGTAAAGGGGCGGACGCGGCGCATCGCCGCTCCGGCACGCCTGGCGAGCGTCTGGTGTACACCGCTTCGGCGTTTCAACTCCAACGACCACGGGAACGGTGGGGAGCGGATCGATCGGCTTCCGGGAGGTCGAGCGGTGGGATTCTCCCTGGCGGGACAGACGGGTCGCGCCCGCGGCGGAGCAGGTGCGGGGCGCTGTTGATTTGCTGCGGAACCTCCGTATTATGCAGCCCACGACGTCACGGGTGCAAGGCTCCACTCAAAGACTTAGAGCACGAATTTGCTAGAGACGCAGGCGATCGGGCTGGCGGTGGCGTTCACGGCGGGGCTGCTGTCGTTCCTGTCCCCGTGCGTGCTCCCGTTGATCCCCAGCTACGTGACCTTCATTACGGGGATGACGCTGGACGAGCTCACCACGCCCGGCAGGGACCGGCGGGGGGTGCTCGTCCACGGCGTCCTGTTCGTCGTCGGCTTCACCCTCGTGTTCGTGACGCTCGGCGCCTCCGCCACCTTTCTGGGCGCTCTGTTCGGGTATGCGAGGCGCTGGGTCGAACGGGTTGGCGGGGTCATGCTGGTCCTGTTCGGCCTCTACCTGCTGGGCATCGTGCGTGTCCCGGGAGCCGGGAGGGAGTGGCGTGTACACCTCAGCGACAAGCCGCTCGGCTACCTAGGGACTCTGCTGGTGGGTGTGACGTTCGGGGCGGGGTGGACGCCGTGCCTGGGGCCTGTGCTCGGCGGGATCCTCACGCTGGCCGCGACCCGCGGCTCGGTCGCCGACGGCGTGGGCCTGCTCTTCGTTTACTCGGCCGGGTTGGCGATTCCCTTCCTCGGCGCCGCGCTGCTGCTCGACCGCTTCCTCGGCGGGGTCAAGCGGGTGGGGCCGTGGTTCCCCTGGATCAGCCGTCTCAGCGGTGCGCTGCTCATCGCGGTCGGCGTGCTGATGATCACCGGTTCCTTCACCCTGCTCTCGTCCGTCCTGGATAGCTGGACGCCGGATTTCCTGCGGGACCGGCTCTAACCGAGATTTTCTTCGCGACGCGCTCTCTCCTCGCGCTCCAGCCGGGTGTCCTGAAAGGACACAGGATCCTCGAGCGGCTCCAGGTGAGTGAAGACGGTGCTGTTGGGGATCGCCGCTCGCACCTCCTCCTCGATGCGCTCCAGAAGGTCGTGCCCTCGCTGCACGGTCCAGTGCCCGGGAACCAGGATGTGGAAGGAAATGAAGCGTCGAGCCCCGGCCTGCCTGGTGCGCAGCGCGTGGTACTCGACGCCGTGCAGCTGATGGCTTTCGAGCACCGCGACGATCCTGGCACGGATCGGCTCCGGAAGCGCCGTGTCGAGGAGGCCAAGGAGTGAGCGGCTGAGCAGCTGAAAGCGTGGCGGCCAGATTGACGAGCGATTCGAACGCGTCGGAGAGGAGCCCTACCGACCCCGTCAGGAGGTATGCGCTCGTCTTGAGCGCGATCGTGGTGATCGCGGCTGGGATCGAGATGAGGGCGTAGCGTCTGAGTGGCCTGCATGCTCGGTTCGTCCGGCGGGGAGCCATCGTACGAAAGGCGGTCAGCGCGTATGGGTTCCCCCGTGCGCGCCGACCGCCTGGCGTTTCTGCCGCCATCTCAGGGCAGGTAGAGGAACTCTACCTTGAAGTACGGGAAGATGTCCGGGTTCCCGGTGATGTTATCGGTCTTGCCACCGACGATGCCGGTGAGCCGAAAGTCGGGGCTGAGCTGGTAGTCTCCGACCACTCCCGCCTGAAAGGCGCGGTAGCCGGCGTTTACGGCCGTCAGGTCGTCCTCCTCGATGTCGAAGACGTCCTCGCCCTGACCGACGACTTCTGCTCCCAACCGAATGGGCGCGAAGTTGAAGTCGGTCACCTGGCGCGTGGCGCGGAGGCGGCTCCAGATGTAGTCGTCCGCGAAATTGTAACTGGCGATCCCCTGCGCCAGCGTGGTTCCGTCTCCCCAGTAGTCCGCCAGCACCGCGCCGGTGATGCCAGACTCGCCGCCACCCGGGGCGCCGACCGCTGCGTCCGTCTCGCCGGAAAGGAAGAGGTACCCGACCGAGGCCTGAAGCGCGCCGGGCACCCACTGATACCGCAGCCCAAGCGCGGGGTTGAACGCGGTAACGCTCTGAGTGCCCGTGCCGGCCGGGAAAGTCAGCTGGTAGGCCAGGATCGAGGCCACCGGCTTGAAGCCGAGTCCAGGCGGCTGGACGGACGCGCCAATCGAGGCCACGGACGTGTTCTCGGTATCGATCTCACCCGACCCGTAGATCGCGGCCTCGAGCTGTGCGGCGCCCCGGGAGGCCGTTCCGCCGAGGGCGAGGGCAAGGGACGTAGCGACGCCGGCGGCACGCCACAGTCTTGGAATTCGCATTTTCCTATCCGTGCGAGGGTCTTGGTCACGTCCGATTTCACGGCGCATTCCCACAGCAAACCTTACACCAATCGGTGTCTCGAGCGCGCGCGAGAAGACCGCGGGTCCTTCGCCGCGCAGCTCGGTGCCGGGAACCTCGAAGATGATGTGGGTGCCCGGAGCGACAGCCTGGTTCATGATCAGGCGCGCGCCGCTGCGGCTGATCTCCTCCAGAAAGGCGACCTCCTCGCGGGGGGTGGCGCTCTCGTCGGTCGGGCCGATCTGCACCCACGTAGGAAGCCGAACGCGGCGACGGGGCTCGCCCCGAGCGTTCCGCACCCAGTCCTGCGCGCGTGCCAGTACTCCCGTTTGCTTCTGGTAGCGCATCTGTTCGATCGGCACCGAGTGATGCGCGCAGTGCAGCTCGATCGCGTCGCGCACGTCGAGGGGAATATCCCGGAATTCCACCCCGTGCACGTAGATCTCGACGTCCGCCTCTGGGTCGCGCCTGACGTGCACCACGAGCGCGTTCGCCGACGCCTCCCCGGTGGAGAGCGGGAGCGTCAGCTTCAGGTCCGATCCCGGCTCGAACTGGGCGACCGAGCGAAAGCGCAAGCCGTTTGCGTTGAGGTCTTCCGTCAACGCGATCTCCCGCTCGCCGAGCCGCCCGCGCTGATCCCGGAGCCGGACGTGCATCGGAAACCTGTCCGCGAAGCGGTGGTCCTGCCGCTGCTGCTGGATCCGTATGCTGAGGCGCACCACGTACGCCGCGAACACGAAGTTCAGCGCAGCCCAGAGAAAGTTGACCTGGAAGGCGAGCGACCGCCAACCCGGTGCGTCGTAATCGATCCAGCCGAGGCTGAAGGCGACCGTGGCCCAGTTGACGGAGATCACCGTCACGAACATCAGGAGGACCTGCGGGAGGTATGTGCCGAGCGGCACGCGGCCGGGGCCTTTCGGCGTTACACGGAAGCGGAGGCGGCGGCTGGTGAAGAACGTCGGAAGGGCGCTCGCGTAGGTCCAGAACTTCGCCATCTGATACCGCTCCACCAGCCAGGTGAAGCCCAGCCCACGCGCGAGCATCTCCGCGAGGGCGATGGACACGACCAGGTAGGGAACGAAGCGGATCAGGAAGTCCCGGTCGAGAGCGCTGATCGGCAGGACGCCCGTCAGGAAGAAGACGATTGGTGCCGAGTAGAAAACGAGCTTCTGAAGGCCGATGACGTAAGCGGTCAGCGAGTAGAAGTACCCGATCCGGTGCGCCGGGGCGAGGCCCGGGTAGCCGAGCGGGTTGAACTTACGGATGACCTGCATCGCGCCGCGCGCCCAGCGACGGTGCTGCGTGTGGAAGGCATCCGCGGAGCCCGCCGCGAGCCCGTACGCGAGGCTCTCGCCGTAATAGACGGATTTCCAGCCACGCGCGTGCAGGAGGAGCGACGTCTCGATGTCCTCGGTGATGCTCTCGGTGGAGAACCCGCCGATCTCGTCGAGCGCGGAGCGGCGCATCGCCGCGCAGCTGCCACAAAAGAATGCGGAGTTCGTCCGGTCCTTACCCGGCTGTATGACGGCGAAGAAGAGCCGCTGCTCCTCCCAGAGCCGGTGGGCGGCCTCGTTCAGGTCGCTCGTGAAGGAGTCGGTGTTGTAGAAGTCCTGCGGCGTCTGAACGAAGGCGACCGCGGGATCCTCGAAGAACCCGAGCACCTGGTCCAGCATCTGGGGGAGCGGTGCATGGTCGGCATCCAGCTGGAGGATGAAGTCGCCACTGGTGTGCTTCAACGCGTTGTTGAGGTTGCCAGCTTTGGCGTGCTCGTTGTTCTCACGCTCGATGTAGCCGATCCCGAACTCCGCCGCCATTGCACGGACCTCTTCGCGGCGGCCGTCGTCGAGCACGTACGTCTGGTGCGGGTACCGCATCGCCCGCGCGCTGATTGCCGTGCGGCGGATGATCTCGAGCGGCTCGTCGTACGTCGTGATGAACACGTCCACCGAGAGTCCGGACGGCGCGGGAAGCGGGTCGCGGTGATTCAGCCTCCAGGTCGTGAAGACCATGAAGTAGGCCGTGAGCAGCCCCCACGTCTCCGCGAGCACGAGCGGAATGGAGAACCAGAGCGCCTCCAGGTTCAGCGTCGAGGTCCAGCGCCAGGCGATGTAGTACGTCCAGTAGGCGAGGATCAGGACGGCCGACACGCGGATGATCTTCTCACGCCATTCCGGAATCCGCGGTACGATGTACTTCGCGGGCGGCTGACCGGCCGGCCGGGGTGGCGCGATGACCCGCGTCAGGCGGTCGTCATCCTCGCGTTCGTCGATCTCCGCGAGCGGTGGCTCGACCTCCGGCGGCGCGGTTGGAGCCGACTGAGCGGAGGGGCGAACGGTCGTGGCGATCGCAGCGGCCGTGGCTACCGCCCCCGCGGCGACACCCGCCCTCGCGGGCCCACTCGGAGCCTCCGGTTCGCGCTCCGTGATCTCCCGCGCCCGCTGAGCGGCCGCCTCGGCGAGCGATGGCGGCGACGACCCACCGCCGCCGGATTCCAACCGCTCCTCCTCCGCGCGCAGCCAGCGCGACAACGCCGAACCAGGCCCTCCCCCGGCGGGGTCCGCGGGCGAAAGCTCTTTGGCGCCCGGTGCGCGCTCCGTCGGCGGTTCGTCCGGAAGGGTCGTGCTTCCCGCGATCACCGCGGCCATCGCGAGGCGGGAGCGCTTCAACTCCTCGTCCTCCGCTTCCGTGTTCGCGTCGACCGCCTCGGCACCGCCCGCAGGAGCGTGGATCGCGGCGGCATCGAGAGCGGCTCTATCGATCACCGCCGTACGGATCACGGCTGCGTCGGTCGCCTCGGCCTCACTCACCACCGCTCCGCTCACGGAGGCCGGCTCCCTGGCGAGCGGCATCGGCACGGTAAACACGCCCGCGAGCCGCAGGTCCGCGGGGAGATCCGCCCGGACGTCGGTGGCGCTCCCTTCGTGCGCCACGAGGATCACAGCGTCCGCCACTGCCGCCAGCGCATGAAGGCCGGGCTCATCGTGGGGTCCGTTCGCGAGGAGCGTGATCCCGCGACGCTCGGCCTCGCTGACGCTGCGCTGCCAGCGGGGGTGCCGGAAGAGCTCGTCCATGTTCGGCGCGGCGCCGACGGGCAGCACCGAGACGCCGGCCTCGGCGGAAGGCCGGATGGCGTGGCGCAGAGAAGTGCCGAACAGCAGGACATCGGCGAGCCCCTCCGGCCCGCGCGCGTTCAGCCGATCAGCGAGGTACGGATGCTCCACGTCCAGATCGATGATGGCGACCTCGCCACCGGCCGTCATGTCGCGCGCGGCCTGGAGAACCGCGTTGACCGCCTCGGTCGAGCCACGCAGCGCACGATCCGCCACCACTAGCAGAAGGGGACCTCCGAAGGGGCGGACCGCTGGCGCGGGCGGGTCCGGAAGAACCGTCGCCTCCTGGATCGAGGCCCCTTCCATCCCGGTGGGGGGCTCCAGCGTCGGAACGACCTCGGTTTCCGCGGTTGGCTCCGGGTGCGCCCGTGCCGTGGTCTCGAGCGCCGGCTGAGGGAGCGGGGCCACCTGGAAGGCCGGTCCGGATTCGACCTCTGGCTCCGGCTCCGCGGTCAGCGCGGGCTTTACAATGGCGGTCTGGATCGGCGCCGACTCGGCGGGCGCGGTGGTCTGGAACGGGGAGGGAGGTGCGGCGGGAAAGGGCGGATCAGGCGCGACCGGACGTGGCGCTCGCCGGCCTACAACGCGGCGCAGCCCACCGACGCGAAGCCCGACCGTATGCTTGGTGCGCACACGGGCGGGCATCGGGGCGCCGACGGCCATGCGCTCGAGCATGCGCCGGTCGAGCCTCGGCAGTCCGGAGTCTATGCCGCCGTAATCCAAAGTCAAAGACAGCTCCGTATTCGACCTCGGGGCCTATCAGGCTCCGAGTGGGGCGCTCTCTTCCCTCCGGCGGAGAAGGGCGTCCAGGGTTGCCTTGAACTCTCGGAAGCTGATCTCGCTGGGGAAGCAAACGTCAGCCCCCGCGGTGAGTAGCTCGACGCGGAGGTTCATCTCGTTGGCGTCGATCGCCACGATCGGGATGCCGGCGACGGCGGAGTTGCCGCGAACTTCGCGGATGAAGCGCGCGAGGTCGGTCGCGGGCAGGTTGGCGCCCACGACGAGCGCGTCCGCCTGGCGGTCTCGCAGGCCCGTTCGTCCACGGGTCGTGTCCGCGGTCATCTCGGTGACGTAGCCGTTCGTATGCAGCTGCGTCGCGAGCCCAAGGCTGCGGAGCTCTTCCGGATGAACGATGAGGACCCTGCCACCGAGCCCGAAGCCGATCCCGTGCTCCGACCGACGCTGGAACACGCGCCGCAGCACGCTCACGATGACGGGATCGAACCGGGAGCCCGCCTGGCGTTGCATCTGGTCGAGCGCCTCGCGCACGGTGCGGCTCTGCCCGTCGAGCGATCCCGTGAGCCGCTCCGCACAGGCGCGGCCGATGGCGAGAACGCGTGCCGTGTAGGGGATCTCCTCCTCGCGGAGCCCGTCCGGGTAGCCGGTGCCGTCCCACCGCTCGTGCTGATGGCGGACGGCCTCGTGGACGCCGGCGGGGAGGGTGATCCCCTGCAGGAGCTGGAGGGAGACGGCGACCTCTCGCTGCTCGGCGGCGCGCTCCGCCTCCTCGGTGCCCGGGGGCGTCTGGGGAACCCGATCCCGCAGGGCGAGCCCACCGAGGTCGCTCAGCAGAGCGCCGAGGGCGAGCGCATCGAGATGGATGCGCTCGAGCTCGAGCTCCTCGCCGATGGCGAGCGCAAGAAGGCGGGTGAGGCTGCTGTCCGCGCGGAAGGTGGAGTCGCGATACTCGAGTAGCCGGACGAGGAGGTCGCTGATCCCGATGGCGTCGGTATGGACCACCGATGGCTCCGCGCGGCTCCCGGGTCCCGCGTCGACGGCCACGGCACGCCCGCGGCCGGGGTCGCCGCCGGACTGAGCGGCCGGCGCGGGCTCCGGATCCGGGGGCGGGGCCGCACGCGGCGCGTCAGCGGCGGGCGCGGGAGTCGGGCGTGCCGTGGGCGCAGCTCGCTTCGGCTCCGGCCTGTGCCCCCCGCCGGTCTTGCCATCCAGCTCCGTAATGCGCGCCTGGAGGGCGTCGTCACCGGCGCCGAGCTCCACCAGCCTGCGATAGTAGCGCAGCGCCTCGCCGTTGCGACCGGCGCCGAGCTCGAGGTCGCCGAGGGCACGGAGCGCGGTCTCGTTGTCCGCATCCTGACGGATCACGGCCTCCCAGACCGACCGCGCGTCCTCGCCGTTCCCCATTTCAGCATGGACCTGGGCGAGGACCAGGCGGGCGCTGACCGAATCACCGTGCTGCTCCAGCCCCTGCTGCAGAAGGTCCAGAGCACGCTCCAGCTCCCCCGACTTTCGATACGCGTCGGCGAGGTGTACGAAGAGGCGACCCTCCGGATCTTTTTCGAACTCCTGCTCCAGACGGGAGATTTCGTCGCGCGCGGTATCGGCCATCGTGATTATCGGGGTTCGGAAGGAATGGGGGAGAGGGAGATGCTCGGCGGAGCCTATGCGTAATTCTCCCCGGACAGCGCAGTAAATTTGCCTTCCAGGGCAGGGCGCGGCAAGGGCTGCTTTGGAGGTATGCATGGAGTTACCTCCGCTCTGGCCCTTTCGCAAGATCCGCCGCGCCGCGCGCTGGTTCGACCTTTGCGCAGCGCTGCCGGCATGGATCTCACCCGCCCGCTCTGTCCACGACGCGCATGACGCGCTTGATCATCCTGCTCAGCGTGGCGCTGCTCGCGGCGCCGGTACTCTCGTTGGTTCTCGGCAGCCGGGCGGGCGAGGGCCTGATCTCTGGCCCGGATCCGATCGCCGTTCCTGCGGAGGTGGCGAAGCCGGCCGCGGCTACCGCGCGGGGAACAACGCCACTTCCGCCTCCGGCTCCGGCCTTCAGCCGCCCGGGGGAAGCGCCGCTGTTCGACGATGCCACGCGCACCGCATGGGTCTACGTCTCGAACCAGACCAACGCGTCGACGGGTCTACCCAACTCGGTAGTCGGCTATCCTTACGGCACCATCTGGGATATCGGCAGTGCGCTGGCCGCGCTTTACTGCGCCCGCGGCCTCGGGCTGATCGGGGAGGCTGATTACGACGCGCGCATGAGCCGCGTCCTGCGCACGCTGGCCTCGATGCGCCTGTTCGACGGCGCCGCGTTCAACAAGAACTACCAGGTGGCTCGCGGCGTGCCCGCCGGCCGGAACGACCGCGCCCGCCCGGAGCGCAGCGACGGCTACGGCTGGTCGGTGATCGACATCGGCCGGCTGCTGGTCTGGCTGAAGATCGTGGAGCGGGCCGACCCCGAGCACGCCGCCCAGGCCGCGGCCATCGTCGCGCGTCTGGACATGGAGCGCCTGATCGATGACGGCTATCTGCAGGGTGGCGGTCTGACGACCACGGGTGGTGTGCGGACGTACCAGGAGGGCCGGATCGGGTACGAGCAATATGCCGCCGCGGGGTTCGCGCTCTGGAATGCGCGGGCGGAGCGCGCGCTGAGCTGGAAAGCGAACGTGCAGGAGGCGACCGTTCTCGGGGTGCCGCTCCTCGTCGACATCCGCAGCAACAGCCTGCTCACCAGCGAGCCCTTCTTCCTGATGGGCCTGGAGCTCGGTTGGTGGGACCCAGAGTGGCGGATCCAGGCCGAGCGCATACTGGCGGTACAGGCGGCGCGGCACGAGGAGACCGGTCGCCTGACGATGGTCAGCGAAGACGCGCTCCCGGTGGCGCCCTACTACTTCTACTACTACACCATCTTCTCCCAGGGCGACCCGTTCGCAGTCCGAGCGATCGGCCAGCAGATTCCCCGACCGGAGCCGCGCTGGGTGAGCGCCAAGGCCGCTTTCGCCTGGTACACGCTCATGCCTGGCGAGTATACCTGGCGCGTGGTCCAGGAGGTCTCTCGACGGGCGAGCAACCGCAACGTCGGCTGGAGCTCCGGCTTTTACGAGCGCGGCGGCAGGGCGACGGGCAGCGAGAACATCAACACCGCCGCCGTGATCCTCGAGTCTGCTCTGTACCGTCAGCGGCGCGAGCCGCTCGTCGTCACCGCGGGCACGCGGCGCACTCCCGCTCCCGCACCCACCGATTCGCTCCCGTCGCCGGACAGCTCGAGACCGCCGATTCGCAGGTGAATGGACGGTCTCTTCAAGAGTTCGTAGGCCTGATTGCGCCGCTCTATCCTCCCGCTCAGCCGTTGCTCCGCTTGGCGAGGCCGAGCGCGTAGTCGGACCACCAGTGGCCGGCGCTCGGGCCGCCATTGCACTCGCCGTCGGACTCGCCAGGCGGCTTCACCCAGAGGAAAGCATCCACCAGCGGGTGCCCGGTGCGGGTGGTCGGCGCGCTGCCGAGCGCGCGGCCCATCGCGTTGCACCACTCGTACGGCGTGCTCGGCCCCGCGCCGTTCCGGCTGGTGTCGATCACGAAGTGCTTCCCGTCGACCAGAGCGGAGAGATCGCTTCCGTAGCGGATCGACTCCGTGCTGCCGAAGAAGTTCGACACGTTCAGCGCGAAACCGTCTGCCGTCTCTATCCCGGCCTGCCGCAGCCGCGGGGCCATCGTGACCGGCGCGTGCCAGCCTGCGTTGCCCGCGTCGATGTAAACCGTGATCCCGGGCGCCGATTTGAAGGTGCGGACCGCGCCGCGGATCAACTTGAGGCGAGTCTCCTGGTCGGCGGGGGAAAGGCAGTCCATCCCGGGTACGGCGTCCGGCTCCAGAATCACCACCGCCCGGCGGCTACCGATCCCGCGAGCGACCTCGGAGATCCAGCGCTCGTAAGCGGCCGGCGAAATGGCCCCGCCCTTCGAGTAGAGGCCGCAGTCACGGAGCGGGATGTTGTAGACGACGAATACCGGCACCGCGCCCGCCGCCGTGATGGTCGAGGCGAGCTTCGTCACCTCGGTGTACGGATCCGCACCCATCCAGTCGCCGAGCCACATAGCCTGCGGCTGCGACGCGATCTTCTCGAGCTGAGCGGCATCGCCCGGGCGCGAGGCGCGCCAGGCATCGATCTGCCGGCGGGCCGGTGAGCTCGGGTCGACGTAGAGCTTGGCGCCGACCAGCGCGCTCGGCGCGGCCGGGATGCCGGACGGAAGAGTAGACGGCGCTCGGTCGGCATTGTCGGTCGCGAGCGCGTTGCTGCCGGCGTCGCTGCAGGCAGTCAGGGCGACCGAGAGCGCGACCATCGAGAGCGTGACCGTCCATGGGAACCTGGAAGGTACCCGCGAAGACGGAAAGGAGAGAGAAGATACGTGCGGCATCGTGGTTTCGGTCGGGGCGCTTCAGAGAGAGCGGAGGCTGGGAAATCGCGGTAGGGCTGCCGTCCGCGTGCACCGGAATAAGGCGAAGCACGTGCCTGCATCGAGCGAATTCGCTAAGCATATTGCTGGGGGGTATTTACGATCCCATCGGTGGGGCCGGAGAGGCCGCGCGTGGCCGGCAATTTGAAACCGGTATTGCGAAACGCGGCAGCGATTCCGCCGCCGTCTCTCGCGCGTGGCGCGCGCTTGCGCTTTGTGTCAGTGACCACGACCTTTACGCTCCGCCCGGAGGGGCGGGCGGGTGTTTACCGGAGAGTACCAGATGAGCGGTGTAGAGGCCGTAGAAGAGATCGGCGACAAGGTCGGC
>JAHWJV010000379.1 GCA_019348265.1 Gemmatimonadota bacterium | reverse complement strand
GAGGTCCCCCCCCGTCCACGCAACGTGAGGGAGCTGCAGCGCGCCCTGGAGCGCCTCTACCCCCCGGAGCTGCGAGACCTCGGAGTCACGGCCGAGGTGGAGGTGCGCTTTCGCGTGGATGAGGCGGGGAACGTGCAGAGTCCCAGCATCTCGCGGTCGAACGATCCGCGGTTCAACTCGGCCACCCTCGCGGCGGTCCAGGTGCTGCGATTCATCCCCGCACGGGTAGGCGGAAAGCCGGTGAAGGCGTGGGTGTGCATTCCGATCCGCTGGACGATCGGGTCCATCCCGTTGTCCGAGGCATGGAGGTACCCGGTCCGGGGCCAGGCTCCGCGGTGAGCCCTCTTCGGGGGTGGGCGAACTGCTGAGGGCAGGGCTGTCAGAACGAACGGGCGCGGAGCTTCGGCTCCGCGCCCGTTGGTCGTATCCGGAACCTTGATTTGTCCGTGGGTTCCTCCAGATTGGAGGAAGAAAGGAGGCGTATGGCAACGCTGAACATCAAGAACCTCCCCGACCCGCTCTACGAGGCGCTCAAGGCGAGGGCAGAATCGGAGCACCGGTCCGTCGCGCAGGAGGTGACGCATCTTCTGACGCAGGCACTCGCCGCGCGCGAACCGCTCTCGATCATGGAGCTTCAGGGGCTTGGAAAGGAACTCTGGTCGGGGATCGATGCTGCACGTCACGTTGAGGACGAGCGCGCCTCGTGGGACTGATCGACGACGTGGGGAGCAACCCCGTGGCTCTCGACACGGCGGCGTTCATCTACCGTCTACACTCGCCTGCAGGCCTCCCCGTTCTTCAACTCGTCAACTACATCTGATGGAGTGTGGCGTCGGCAGCGCCCACCGCAGAACTGGACGGCGGGCCCCGGCGCCCGAACCTTAGCGTCGCCACAAGCCCGGGTGCAGCAGGACGAGCACCGTGTAGATCTCCAGCCGTCCCACGAGCATCAGAAAGGTGAGGATCAGGTCCCCCTGCCACGGGAGTGCCCCGAAGTTGGCCGTGGGCCCGAGTTCCGCCAGCCCCGGGCCCACGTTGCTGATTGCCGTCGCCGCAACGCCCGCCGCGGCCGGAAGGGAAAGCCCGAGCAATGCCATCGCAAAGGTGCCCAGCCCAAAGAGCATCATGTAGATGAGCATGAATCCGAGCACGTTGAGCATCACGTGCTCACGCACCGCCCGCCGCCCCACCTTCGGGACGAACACCGCGCGGGGGTGAAGCTGCTTGCGGATCTCCAGCCACGTCTGCTTCAGCACGAGCAGCACCCGGATCATCTTCATTCCGCCAGCCGTCGAGCCCGCCATCCCTCCGAGGAAGAAGAGAAGGAAGAGGGCGATCTGCGCCGCGGGCGCCCACAGCACGAAGTCCGCCGTGGCGTAGCCGGTGGTGGTGACGATCGCGACGACCTGGAAGGCGGCTTCGCGCAGCGACTGCTCGACGGGAACGTCCCGATCGACGATCATCAGCGTGATGGCGAGGGTACCCGCCAGGATGAGTCCCGTGTACAGCCGCCACTCAGGGTCTCTCCAGTACGCCCTGGGCCCCATCCCGAGGGTGCGGTAGTGGAGAGTGAAGCTGGTGCCCGCGAGGTACATGAAGGCGACGGCCACCCACTGGATGTAGGGCGAGAACGCAGCCATGGAGGCATTCCGCGTGGAGAAGCCCCCCGTAGGCATGGTCGTGAGTGCATGGTTCACCGCCTCCAGGATCGACATCCCGCCGAGGGCGTAGAGCACCACCAGCACGGCCGTGAGCGCGGCGTACACCACCCAGAGGAGCTTGGCCGTGTCCTGGATCCGGGGCCGCAGGCGGTCCGCCGTCGGGCCGGGCGCCTCCAGCCGGAAGAGCTGCATCCCGCCCACCCCCAGGAAGGGGAGCACGGCGACCCCCAGCACGATGAAGCCCATCCCGCCCAGCCACTGCGTTACACTCCGCCAGAACAGGATTCCCGGGGCAACCGCCTCGATGTCGGTGAGTACGGTGGAGCCGGTCGTGGTGAATCCCGACATCGACTCGAAGATCGCCTCCGTCGGGTGGGGGATGGCACCCGAGAGCAGGTAGGGCAGAGCTCCGACCAGGGCGACGGCCATCCAGGAGAAGGAGACGACCGCGAACGCCTCGCGGAAGTTGATGTCCGTCGGGACATGGGTCAGGTGGCGCGCCAGGGCGCCCGCCGCCGCGGCGGCCGCGGCGGAGAGGGCGAGCGGGACGAAGGAACCGTCGCGCAGCCCAGCCCCCACGAGCGCGGAAAGCCCGATCGCGGCAGAGACGCCCAGGAGAACGGTACCCACGATGTGGATGACGTCCCCGAGGCTGAGGCGTCCCCGCCGCTCAGGCAAAGATCGCCTCCAGCTTGCGCAGCGCCTCGGGGAGGGCGAAGACGATGACGCGGTCCCCGATCCGGATCGAGTCTTCCCCCCGCGGGATGATCACCCGGGTTCCGCGCACGATCGCCCCGATCAGGCTGCCGGTCGGAAACTGCACCTGCGCGAGCGGGAGACCGGCGAAGCGAAAACCCGGCAGGACGTCGAACTCGATTCCCTCCGCACGCGTCCCCTTCAGCGTGGCCACCGCGAGCACCGACCCGCGGCGGACATGGCTCAGGATTGCGTTCACCGCCGCCATGCGCGGCGACACCGCCGCGTCGACGCCGACCCGCGACACGAGGGGCATGTAGTCGAACCGATCGAGCAGCGAGATCACCCGCCGCGCGCCGAGGTTCTTCGCCAGCATGCAGGAAAGGAGGTTGGTGTGGTCGTTTCCCGTATAGGCCACGAACCCGTCCGCCTCGCCCACCGCCTCCATCTCCAGGAGTTCCAGGTCGGTGGCGTCTCCGTGAAGGATCAGGCTCCGCTGCAGGCTTTCCGCCAGGGTGACGGCGCGCCGCCGATCCGCCTCCAGGATGGTGCAGCCGATCTTCTGCTCTTCCAGGAGGTGTGCGAGGAACCACCCCTCGCGGCTGCCTCCGGCGATGATCACGCGGCGCAGCTTGAACCGGTCATGCCCCGCGAGCGCGAGCGCTTCGGGGAGCTGGCCCGGCTCGCCCAAGATGTACGCAAGGTCTCCCGGCTCCACTCGCGTCTGGCCGCTTGGAATGATCGTTTGCTCACCCCGCTCGATGGCGACGACCAGCGCGCGCACCCGGCCCGGGTCGGCGCCCGCCTCCAGGAGCCGCTTCCCGGCGAGCGGGGCATCCGGCTGCACCCGCACTCCGACCAGCTGCACCATGCCTCCCTCGAACTGCGCGAACTCCGCGGCGGCCGGACTCTGCAGGAGCTGGTACGTCTCGAGCGCGCACTCGCGCTCCGGGTTGATCATGAGGTGCACCCCGAGCCGCTCCTGCGGAAGGATGCTGGAGTACTCGAAGTAGTCGGGCTTCGAGACGCGAGCGATCTTGATCGGGACCTTGTACTGCGCGGCAGTGAGGCAGGCCATCAGGTTGATCTCGTCCTGGCTGGTCACCGCGAGCAGCAGGTCGGTCTTCGCGATCCCGGCCCGCTCCAGGACCGAGATGGCGGCGCCGTTGCCCTCGATGACCAGCGAGTCCATGGTGTCCTCGATCAGCCGTGCCCGCTCACGGTCCTCCTCGACGACGACCACGTCGTGATTCTCGCTTGCCAGCTGCTGCGCGAGGTGGAACCCCACGTCGCCCGCGCCCAGGATCATGATCTTCATGCCGTCCCACGCTCCGGCTGCTTCGAGTTTGGTTGCGCGGCTTTCCCGCGCGGCGCTGCCGCCTGCCTATGCGCACGCGTGCCGACCGGGAGCGCGGAAGCAGGGTTCGCGCCGCCTCACGCCGGGCGACGATCATCACCGGCACGTCCGCGAATGGTCGCGCTGAAAACGGGAAGGTTGACCTGCTCGTCGGTTCCTCCAAATTGGAGGCCCGATCGCTGTCGGGTGCGTCAAGAGCTCTGGTCCGGGCTCGACGCTGCCC
>JAHWJV010000378.1 GCA_019348265.1 Gemmatimonadota bacterium | reverse complement strand
GATCGCAGAACGTGACGCGGGGCGTGGTCGAGAGGTCCGCCGCGATCAGCTCCTCGCCGGTCATTTCCGCGAGCGTGTCTGCGCGGCGATGCCTCCCTCGCACGCCGCGGCGTACACGCCTGCACCGATCACGATCATCGACTTCGGGAGTTCCGCGAGCTCCATAACCGTGGTGCTGTCCAGCGCACCCGCCTCGGCGCGGCTAGCGACGAGGCGCGGCGAAACATATTTCAGAACCACGAAACGACTTTCTCAACTACCAAACAACTTCTTTATCCAAGCCCACCGGCCCCGTTGTCTGCACCAGACCAGTTACTCCACAGTAACCTACTTCGCCAGGTTCATCGGCTGGTCGACGTCACAGCCGCGCATTACCGCGATGTGGTACGCGAGGAGCTGCAGCGGAACCGTGGCCAGGATCGGCGTGAGCGCGTCGTGCGTGCGCGGGATCTGGATGACGTGGTCCGCGAAGGCGAGCAGCTCGGTGTCGCCCTCGGTGATCACCGCGATCACCGACCCCTTCCGCGCCTTCACCTCCTCGATGTTGGACTTGATCTTCTCGTAGACCGCGTCCTTGGGGGCGATGACCACCACCGGCATGTTCTCGTCGATCAGGGCGATCGGCCCGTGCTTCATCTCCGCCGCGGGATAGCCCTCGGCGTGGATGTAGGAGATCTCCTTGAGCTTCAGCGCGCCCTCGAGGGCGGCGGGGAAGTTGTACCCGCGACCCAGATAAAGGAAGTTCGGGCTGTCCTTGTACTCCTCGGCGAGCTCGCGGATCGCCGGCTCCATCTCCAGGATCTGCGCCACCTGCTCCGGGAGCTGCCCGAGGGCGCGGACGATCTCGCGGCCGCGGGAGGCGGTGAGCGCGCCGCGCAGGCGGCCGAGATGGACGGTGAGCATCGCCAGCACCTCCACCTGCGAAGTGAAGGCCTTGGTCGAGGCGACTCCGATCTCCGGCTTCGCGTGCAGGTAGATCCCCGCGTCCGTCTCGCGGGCGATGGTCGATCCGACGGCGTTCACGATGCCGAGGCAGGTTGCCCCCTGCTGTTTCGCCTCGCGCATGGCCCAGAGCGTGTCCGCCGTCTCGCCGGACTGGGAGATGGCGATCGCGATGGTCTTCGGCTCAACCACGGGCCTGCGGTAGCGGAACTCCGAGGCGTATTCCACATCCGTCGGGATGCGGGCGATGTCCTCGAGCATGTACTCGCCGATCAGGCCGCTGTGCCAGGAGGTGCCGCAGCCGAGGATGATCACGCGCTGCGCGTCCCCGAGCTCCTCGTCCATCCCCTCCAGGCCGCCGAGCTTCACCCGGCCGTCATCCTCCAGGAGACGGCCGCGCATGGTCTCGCGGAGGGTTTCCGGCTGCTCCATGATCTCCTTCAGCATGAAGTGCTCGTAGCCGCCGCGCTCCACCTCGTCGAGATCCCAGTCCACGCGGTTCACCGGGCGGGTGACCGGCCCCGTGCCACGCCGGTGCACGACGTAGCCCTCGCTGGTGATGGTGGCCATGTCGCCGTCGTCCAGGTACACCACGTCGCGCGTCTGCGCGATCACGGCGGCCGCGTCCGATGCGACGAAGGTCTCACCATTGATGCCCACGCCGATCAGGAGCGGGCTGCCGAGCCGCGCGGCCACGATCTTCTCCGGGTCGCGCGTCGACACCACCGCGATGCCGTACGTCCCCTCGACCTGGCTCAGCGCCGCCTCCACCGCGCGCTCCAGCGACTCGCCGGCGCGCCCCTCGCCCTCCTCGTACACCTCCTCGATCAGGTGGACGAGTACCTCGGTGTCGGTCTCGGAGGAGAAGACGTGCCCGCGCCCCTCGAGCATCTTCCGCAGCGTCCCGGCGTTCTCGATGATGCCGTTGTGCACCAGCGCGAACTCACCGTCCTCCGTGGCGTGCGGGTGCGCGTTGCGGTTGTTCGGCGGGCCGTGCGTCGCCCAGCGCGTGTGCCCGATCCCGTACTTTCCGGGGACGGGCTCATCTTCGAGCGATTTCTCCAGCTCGGCGATCTTGCCGGCCTCTTTGCGAACCTGGATCTGCCCGTCCAGCATGACGGCGACGCCGGCCGAGTCGTACCCGCGGTACTCCAGGCGCTTCAACCCCTCGATCAGGAGGGGGGTGACCTCACGTGCCCCTATATAGCCTACGATGCCGCACATATGACCCTTCGATTGAATGGAAGCGAACTGGTTACCGCGGCAGCGCCGCGCGCAGCGACTCGACGAGATCCCGCGCCTCTTCTACCGTCGGGGCCTCGGCGATGATCCGCACGATCGGCTCGGTCCCGGAGGGGCGCAGGTGTGCCCAGCGTCGTTGCTCGGGCCAGTCGAGCCGGAGCCCGTCCTGCCGATCCACGCCGGGCGCGGCGAGCTTCTCGGCGAGCTGCGCATAGGCGTCGTCGAGCGACCCGGCGGGCCGGGGCACCTTTTCCTTGACGATCTCGTACCGGCCAATCTCCGCCGCGATCTCGCTCAGCGGGCGGCCCTCGTCCGCCAGAAGCTGCAGGATCAGGGCCGCGGCCACCGGCGCATCTCGCGTGAGGTGGACGTCCGGGAGAATGACGCCGCCATTGCCTTCGCCGCCGATCGGCGCGCCCTCCGCCTCCATCCGCCGCGCCACGTTGATCTCTCCGACCGGCGCGCGAATCAGCGGCACGCCGGCGGCCTGCGTGACGTCGTCGAGCAGCCTGCTTGTCGAAAGGTTGGTGACGACGGGCCCGGGCCGACGGCGCAGGATGAGGCGAACCGCGAGAGCGAGCGTGTAGTCCTCCCCGATGGCTGTGCCCTTCTCCGATACCAGGGAAAGCCGGTCGACGTCGGGGTCGGTCGCGAGGCCGACGTCGGCTCCGGAGCTGCGCACCAGCGCCTCCAGCTCGCCGAGGTTCGCGGCGACCGGCTCCGGCTCCCGCGGAAAGCGGCCGTCCATCTCCAGGTTGATCGCCTCGACGCGGCAGCCGAGCTCTTCCAGCAGACGCGAGAAGATGGTGCCTCCCGCTCCGCGTACGCAGTCCAGCGCGACGCGGAACTGGCGCTCGCGGATCTTCTCCACCTCGAGGAAAGGAAGCGACAGGATCTTCTGCAGGTGGCGCTCGACGGCGCCTCCGTCCTCACGCCACCCGCCGAGCGTCTCCCAACCGGCGCGAGGGATCTCTCCCTCCAAAAGGCCGCGCATCGCCTTGCCCTGCTCCGCGTCGAGGAACATCCCCGAGGGCGCGATGAACTTCAGGGCGTTCCATTCGATCGGGTTGTGGCTGGCCGTCACCGCAAGCCCGCCGGCGGCCCCGAGATCCTCCACCGCGAGCTGCACGCTCGGGGTGGGGACGACGCCGACGTCGACGACGTCACAGCCGACCGACTGCAGCGCGGCCGTCGCCGCGCGCGCGAACATCGCGCCGGACACCCGCGAGTCGCGGCCGATGACCACGGTGCGGCCTGGTCCGTTCTGCACGGCATACGCGCCGAAAGCGGCAGCGAAGTGGGCGATCACCTCGGGCGTGAGCCCATCCCCCACCCGGCCGCGCACCCCGGAGACGCCTACCATCAATTTCGACGTATCGATCACTCCACCACTCCGTTCTGTCGGTTGAGCCGGCAAACCGGCGGACGAAAGTAGGCAACGCGGAAATCCGGCGTCGGAGCGGCCGCCGAACAGCAGGCTCAGCCCCTGCACGACCATCGTCTTGCCCGCGCCGGTCTCGCCGGTGAGCACGTTGAGGCCGGGCCCCAGCCGTACGCTGAGCCGGTCGATCAGGGCAAAGTTGCGGATTCGCAGCTCGGAAAGCATGCGCGAAGATACCCCGAAAGGTGGACACGGTTCGCGATGGGAAAAAGAAGTCCAGAGTGCTAAGTGCCAAGTCCTGAGTCAACAGCACTTAGGACTTAGCACTTCCGTTTTCCAAGGCATCCGCGAATGAGTTTTTCCCGCGTCGAAGACGCGATC
>JAHWJV010000377.1 GCA_019348265.1 Gemmatimonadota bacterium | reverse complement strand
CCAACTCCGCCAGTGCCTGTCGCACTGTCACGCGGCTCACCCCGTACTCCTGCGCGAGAACGACCTCCGGTGCAATCCGTTCTCCGATGCCCCAGGCGCCCTCCTCGATCCGCTGACGAATGTCCCGCGCGAGCTGAAAGTACACGGGCAGTGGCGAAGACCGGTCGACCGGGGTCACGAGGCAAGGGTAGTCCGCGCATGGCTGCGCACGATCACCGCGTCATGGAATCCCGAGGACGCACCGCCCACACCGCAGGCGTCATGTGGCCGCGCGTCCCGCGGTGTGCGGACGCCGAAGAACTCACCATGTGCGACGGCGCGATCCGAGGGCCAGCCATACCCGGGCGCCCGAGGGCCAGCGGCTTGGGTTCCGGACCACCCAACCACGGTGAGGGCCGCACAGCCTGCGACCGGTTAAAGCCGGCGAGGTTCGACTGACCGCTCGCCTCCCGCGCTCCCGGTGTTCTGGACTTCGGCGCGCTCCACCAGCAGAACGCGGCACTCCTCCGGTGCCACCGGCAGATGGTCGACGCCGCGCGGCACGACGAAGAGCTCCCCCTCGTGCAGCCACACGTCGTCGCGATCGCGAAAGCGCAGCTGCAAGCTTCCGCCGATCACCAAGAAGAGCTCGTCCGCTTCGTCGTGGTGGTGCCAGACGAACTCTCCTCGCAACTTGACGAGCTTGACCTGGTAGTCATCGACATCGACTGCGACCCGGGGGCTCCACGCCTCCTCGAAGGAGGCAAATGCGTGGGCGAGATTCACCTTGTCGGACACACGGCAATCCTAGTCAGCGCAGAGGCAACCTCGATGCCCGTGGGAGTCGCCTCAACCCGATTCCTGCCTCTCGAGGGGTTGAACGCACCGCGAGATTGTCGGCCTCCTCGACTCACGATCGTCCTTCACCTATCAGAGGGAATCCTGTGAGCGCTCGGTGAGGACTATTCGGAGTCTCTGGCGTTTGCCAGCGGCCGGCGCCGTTCCTCCGGACCGAGTTGAGCGATGGCTGCGCGCAGCTCGGCGCGGCCGGCAATCAGCCAGATCCGGCGGCTACTGAGGCGCGAACGCGCGCGTGGCGGCATCGGCGAGCCGGGAAGCGCGTACCGCGTGGAGATATCGCTCGGTGGTCTTGAGATCCGCGTGGCCGAGCACGTCCTTGACCGTGACGGGATCGAGCACGCGCGTGAGGAGGGTGCCGGCGGTGTGGCGCAGGTCGTGAAACCGGAGCGGCGGGATCCCCGCGCTGTCACGGGCGGCGACATAGCGCCTGCGGAGCGCTGAGGGATCAAGTCGGTCCCCGGCCGCATTGCAGAAGACGTAGTCGTCGTCGCTTGTGAAGTTCGGCCGCTGCGCGAGCCGGTCGAGTGCCGCAAGGGACTGGTCAGCGAGGGGGACGTAGCGGATGCGGCGGCCCTTCGTGGTCCGCTCGACCGTTCCGGAGAGCGCGCGTTCGACGACGAGTACGCGCTCGGACCACCGGACGTCCCGCCACCGCAGCGCGACGAGCTCGCCTCGTCGTAGGCCGGTATAGGCCGCAATGCGGAGGAGCTCGCCGAGTTGGCGGTCCTCGTCACGCCGCGCCTCGGCGATCTTGGCCGTCTCGTACGGCCGGGCGACCCTCCATGTCCCGGCTTCGGCTGCGCGTGCGAGCGCCTCGATCTGCTCGACGGTGAAGACGTCGAGGCGGCCAGGCCCCTCCTCCCGGCGCTTTGCCGTCGCGGCGGCCGGGTTGTCGGTGAGTCTCCAGCGATCGCGCTGATGGGGGCGCAGCCCGAAGTTGAAGATCGCGACGATCACCTCGCGGTGGCGGTTGACGGTGCGGTTGGTCACCCCGTCCCCGGCCACTCGATCGAGCAGCTCGGCGACCTGGGCGGTGGTCACTTCGGGGAGCGGCGTGTCACCGAGCCCGCCCATGATGCGAGCGAGCGCCTGGCCCGGGCCTCTCCGGCGCTTCGTTCCCGGCTCCGCGAGCATCGCGCGGTAGTTGCGCAGCGTTGACGGCTTGACGTCGTCGACCGCGGCCAGGTGGTCCAGCCACGCGTGGGCGAGGTCGCGAAAGGTCGGACCGTGGGCGCGCTTGGTCTGCTTCAGGGCGCGTCGGGCTCGGGCGCGTTCCTCTGCTACCTCTGCTTCGGTGGCGCGGATCACGTCGGTCATCAGTCGGCGTGCCTGGCGCTCGGTGAGGTGGCCCGGACGTGGTCGACCGCCTCGAGGCAGCCAGCCACCGCTTCCGTCGCGGTCGAGCCACGCCGGCGCTCCAAGTCGAAGCTTCACCCGCGTGCCGTCGGCCCGGCGCCACTTCACAGCCCACACCGGGTCGCCGCCGCGCGTGACCTCGACGAGCAGGAAGGCGGTGCCCACTGGGTCGGGCGTGGGGGAGGTCGTCACATGGCGATCCTAACCCCTGCTCCGGCTGCAGGGCCAGCGCAGGACCAGCGCAGGACCAGGTAGGGGTGCAGGACCAAACGCAGGACCAAACTGCTCCGATTCGGCGGCAGGACAAGCGATTCAGCCATCGCTACGCGACGTAAGAATGCGGGTTCAGCGCCCTTTCGTCGGGCTCATAACCCGAAGGTCGCGGGTTCGAATCCCGCCGCCTATTCGACCGTACCCGCGACGACCCGCAGGGGGCCGCGTAACCGGGGTTATCGCGTGTGGCCTGTCCCGGGTGGCCTCTCGCTTCGCTGGAAAGCCGCAGTGCGGGGTCGCGTGTGGCGGTCAGCGCTCCTTACTCGCGACGATCGCGCTCGACGACCTGCGCTACCGCTCCGGAGTAGCGTCGAGCACCACGCGGCACCGAGGCTGGCCGGCTTGGATGCGCGTGAGCGCTTCGTTGGCGTGTTCGAGGGGCGTTCTCTCGATCATCGGGCGCACGTCGTTCAGCACGGCGAATCGCATTGCTTCCTCGGTGTTGAGCGGGCTGCCCGTGAGGTGGCCGGTGATGCGGTGAGCGTTCATGACGATCCGGTCGGCGGGGATGTCGATCGAGCCGTCGTCGATGCCGATGAGGGTGAGCTGCCCGCGCGGGCGGAGACCGGTGCTGAGTTCGGAGATGGGCTTCGCGCTCGGCACGGTGCTGATGATGAGGTGCGCCCCACCGCTTGCCTGCAGCGCGGCACCGGGCGCGCTGCCCGCGCTATCGATGTAGGCGTGCGCTCCGAGACGCTTCGCCAGTCGCTGGCGGTCGGAGCCGCGGGCGATCGCCACGACTTCGTAGCCCATCTTCGCCGCGAACTGGACGGCGAGATGCCCGAGCCCGCCGAGCCCGAACACGGCCACACGTCCGCCAGCCGGAACGCCGGCTTGTCGCACGGCGTTGAAGGTGGTCACGCCGGCGCAGCCCATCGGGGCGGCGTCGAAGAGGTCCAGCAGTCCCGCGACGACGTCCGCGGGGGCACCGCAGGTGGCGACCGCGCGGATCGCCGCCGCGAGCGCCAGGTCGCCGGCGAGGATGCCCGCCGTCGCGCCGGCCGCCGTACAGCGTTTCCAGAAGATCCCGAGCACGAGTATGGGGAAGAAGCTCGCGGCCGCGAGACCGAAGGCCAGAGCGACGACCTGCGCCACGAATCCCGGCGGGTTGATCCCCAGGTAGCCGGCGACCAGGATCGCACCGCCCATCGCGATCCGGCCCACCATGAGCTGCTTCGCCTCGCTCGCGCGGTGGTTGATGCGCTTGTAGTAGATGTCGTTGGCCACAGAGGAGCTGATGACGAGCAGCAGCCCCGACGCCGTCGACAGCGCCGCGGCGAGGCCGCCCGCGGCCACCAGCCCGACGACCGGCGCCGGGAGGCCGGCGATCTCCGGCGTCGCGAGCACGATGATGTCGTTGTTGATCGTCAGCTCGTTCGTCCCGCTGGCGGCAGGCGCGTAGTCGATGACGCCGTCGCCGTCGAGGTCGTCGACGGTGATCAGCCCGACCTCGGACCAGGTGTTGAACCACGCGGGCGTCTCGCC
>JAHWJV010000376.1 GCA_019348265.1 Gemmatimonadota bacterium | reverse complement strand
CACCCCCTCGGTGTCGGCGCCCAGGTTGGCGCCCACCGTCATCATCATCCCCTGGCGCCCCGCCTCCGCGCAGATCGTGCGCGCGAGCTGCGACGCCCCGAGCCGGTGGAAGAAGCGCCGATCCATGGACGACCCCTGCACGAGCCCCATCGTGCCCGCGTACGAGTACGGCAGGATGCTCTCGCCGCCGAACGCGGCGCGGATCTCGCCCAGCCGCGCCGCGATCTCGCCGAGCGCCTCCTCCCACGACACCCGCTCGAACCGCCCCGACCCCTTGGGGCCCACCCGCCGCAGCGGGTGCAGCAGCCGGTCGCGATGGTAGGTGCGCTCCAGGTATCGGTTCACCTTCGTGCAGAGGAATCCCTGCGTGACCGGGTGCTCGGGGTCTCCTGCGATGCGCACCGCGCGGCCGCGCTCCACGGTCACGAGGGTCGCGCAGGTGTCGGGGCAGTCGTGCGGGCAGGCGCCGCGCACGACGCCGGTCCGGATCAGGGGAAGGGTGGTCGAACTCATGCGGCAAAGATAACCGCCGCCGCCCGGCGGCGCACAGGGTGGCGTGCAGGCGTCGCGTGCTCGCGCGCGGAGGGTCAAGACATCTCGTACGCTTCGTTCACGTCTGCGTGCGCGAGGTCCACCAGGAACCCGCTGATGCGCTCGGCCACGGCGGTGAGGAAGGCGGCGCCCTTCTCACGGGTCGAGGCGGACGGATCGCCTACGCCGGTGTCGGCGGAGATGGCCGTCCAGCGGCGCGGGGCCCAGGCCCAGCCCTCGCGCAGTCCGGCGATCTTCGACTTCCTCTCCGTCCCGGGCCCAGCCACATCGAGCGGGAGCACCAGGTCCCGCGCGATGTGCATCATCACGCTGGTCTCCAGCTCGCCCGCGTGGTCGCCCGGCTCGGCGAAGAACGGGCGCGGGTCCACGCAGTTCCACCAGTTGATGGCGCACAGGAAGACGCCCACCTGCGGCTGAAGCTCGCGGATGATGGCGCGGAAGTCGTTGCCGCCGTGGCCGTTCAGGATCACCAGCTTGCCGATCCCCTGCCCCGCCAGCGAGTTCGCGATGTCACGGAGGAGGGCGAGCTGCGTCGTCGGATTGACGTTCAGGCAGAGCGGGATGTCCAGCTGGGTGGTCTGCACCCCGAACGGCACCGTCGGGAGCACCACTACGCGGGCGCCGGCATCCCAGGCGAGGCGCGCGGCTTCAGCCGCGATGTAGTCGCACTGAATGGTATCCGTCGCGTACGGAAGGTGGAAGTTATGAGCCTCCGTCGCGCCCCAGGGGAGGATCGCGACCTCGTACTGCGTCTCGCGCACGGTCTTCCAGGTGGTCTCCGCCAGCACATACGGTCTACCTGTCATCGATCCATGAGTTTGGTTGACGGCTATTTTTTGATGCAATTTTGATCAGTGCGCTCTTGAATTCGAAATTCCGGAGCCGGGGTACCGATCGGACCAGGCGTGTCGCGCGGGAGCTGGCTCACAGCTCCATCAGCATGATATCCTTGAAGTCGATGCGGTGCCCGTGGCCGAGAAAGCCGATGTAGCCGCTCGGGTTGAAGAGCCCCGGGTGCGCCTTGCCGTCCATGGTCGACGGGCGCGCCGCCTCCGCGAGGTCGGCGTCGACGATGATCTTCCCGTTCAGCGTCACGCGGATGCGCGTGCCCTCCGCGCGGATCTCCTCCTCGTTCCACTCCCCCGCCGGCCTGAGCGCCCCCCGCGCGGCAGGGACGACGCCGTAGATCGATCCATGGTACTGGTACGGCTGGAGCTTCGCGTACTGCGGCGAATAGTCGTCCAGGATCTGGATCTCCATCCCGTAGTACGCCGCGTCCTTTCCCTTCTCCGCCCGGATGCCGACGCCGTTGTTGCCGCCGGGCTCGAGGCGGAAGGACAGGCGCAGCACGAAGTCGTCGAAGGTGCGATCGTAGTACAGGTTCCCGCCGCCCTCCTTCTTGCTGAACAGCATCCCGTTCTCGACCGCGTACCCCTGCACGGCGCCGGTCCACCCGGTGAGATCCTTGCCGTTGAAGAGGGCGATCCACTTCCCCTCCTGCGCGGAGGCCGAGCCGGCGCTCAGCACCAGGATGGCCAGAAACAGCAAGCGGCGCATAGCATACTCCTGCGTGGATGGTGAGGACCGGGCGCCGCGGAGCCCTGCTGCACCCGACCGATGACGTATTCCCCGCGTCGAGTCCCGCGCAGAGGAGCCACACCCCCTGGACCGGCGGCGAACCGCCCATGGACTTTCCTGCTCGCGATCAGGGGCGCCGGAGGCGCGTCGGCGGTACGAAAGAAGTACGCCATCCCACAGAGGCCTCGACAGCTCGACCCCGCCCGACGAGCGGCAGGCCGGCGATACCGCGATGAGAATGAGGAAAGCGGCGAGCAGCGGTCGATTAGCTCGGGGCTGATGCGGCCGGCACGACGCGGAGACCTTCGCGGTGGCGTGCCTTTGACGAGCGGCCTGACAGGGGCTCGATACTGGGAGCGCCGCCACCAGGAGGCGCCTCAGGCGATTCGCAGCTGCGCGAGGGACGCGACGGCGCCCCGGCCACCGATGTCCGGCGTGATGAGAAGCTCCAGCGCCAGGGCACCGGGGAGGTCGACCTGGTAATCCTCCAGCTCGTGCGTCGCGCCGTCGGGGCTGAAGTTCCACTGCTGGCGGACGATCTCGCGGAAGGTAGCCCCGTCCGCCGACCAGCTGAGCACGAATTCCTGCGTGCGCTCCGCGGCGGACTCTGCGAACTTCACGTGGATGCGTCGAAGCCGCTGCGGCTCGTCGAAAATCACGCGGATCGTTTGCGGCCCCGGCCCGTCGGCGCGCCAGCCAGGACCGCCCGCCGGAAGCAGCGCGGCCTCGATAGGGTACGCGGGATCTTCCGACGTGACCTCCACCGTGGCGAGTGGCTCCAGGTCCATCCACCCCTCACCGAGCTCCGGTGCACGCGTCGCCGGAGGAGCGATCCTGCGCTTTCGCATCCGCCTATACCTTGGCCATGGGGGAGTGTACCGCCGGGTGTCCGCCGCGGCGTGGCGCGTGAGGCATTCATCGCAATCCACACCTTTAGAGCTGCAGCCCCGTGAAGACTACGGTAGAGCCGTCCCGGGGGCATCGCAAGTGCCGGAGCCCGACTCCGGGAGGACCGCCGGTGGAGTGGCTAGACGGAGAGACTCGAGGTACAGTGGCCGCAGCGGCTGGCCCCGTGCGGTATGCGCATGCGGCAGAACGGGCACTCCTTCTCGTCGCGCGCGGGCGGCGCCTCCTCGTCCGGCGAGCGCAACCGATTGTAGTGGCGCACCAGCAGGAAGACGGCGAAGCCGACGATCAAGAACGCGATGACATTGTTGAGGAAGACCCCATAGTTGATCGTGGCGGCTCCCGCTTCTTTCGCCTTCGCGAGCGACGGATACTCGCCTCCGGAAAGATTGATGAAGAGGTCCGAAAAGTCGGTGTTCCCCATGATGCGCCCCACGGGCGGCATGAGGATGTCGTCCACGAAGCTGGTGACCACCGTGCTGAAGGCCGCACCGATGACGATGCCCACCGCTAGATCGATGACGTTGCCGCGCGTGATGAAGCTGCGGAAGTCGTTGAGCATGACTGACGCTGAGATAGGAAGATGGGACAGGAGTCATTTCATGGGACGGCCGCGCGGAACGGGGATCCCGGCGTTGAACCGACGAATGAACAGGAGCCGGCTGCCGCGGCCGCCTTCACCGCCGGCACGTCGCATGGCAGGAGGTCGCACGGACTCAGGTTCCGACCACGCCAGTAGCGGTTCGGGTCAGCCACGGTGTGCACGGAAAAGTGCAGGTGCGGGCTGCCGGCCGGCACATTTCCCGTATGGCCGACGTACGCGATCACGTCGCCCTGCCGCACCAGGTCTCCTTCCTTCAAGCCGGCTGCGTACCGCTGCAGGTGCCCGTAGAAGTAGATGGTGCGCTGGTCGAGATCCCGCTGATACAGTGAGAT
>JAHWJV010000375.1 GCA_019348265.1 Gemmatimonadota bacterium | reverse complement strand
AGCGGCGTGCGCCTGAGGGCGCGCGGATACAACCAGGCGGAGCTGCTCAGCAGCCTGGTCGCGGAGCTCAACGGCTGGGTGGACGGGACGAAAATGCTGGAACGGACGAGGGCCACGGACAGCCAAACGGCCTTGCATCCGACGGAGCGGCGGGCTAACGTAGCGGGCGCATTTCGCGTATGTGTCGGGCGCGAGCGTGAGTTGCGGCGCGAGCACGTGCTTCTGGTGGACGACGTGTGGACGACCGGGGCGACCGCCCTCGCCTGCGCCGCGGCTCTGACCTCGGCGGGTGCGAGGGCCGTCAGCGTGCTGACCTTCGCGCGCGCACTGCCCGAACGTAGGCTCTGACGGCGACCCCGCCCCCGGCGGGGTGCGCCATTTCTATCAACTAAAGCATGGAGCGGGACATGGCGATCCGAGTGGCGATCAACGGCTTCGGCCGCATTGGGCGGAACGTTCTCCGGGCGGCCAAGAAGGCCAAGATCACGGACGTCGAGTTCGTGGCGGTGAATGACCTGACCGACACGCTCACCCTCGGCCACCTTCTCCGCTACGACTCGATTCACGGCGCTTACCCCGGGTCGGTGGAAGTCCGCGAAGGCTCGCTGGTCGTCGACGGCGACGAGGTGAAGGTATTCGCGGAAAAGGACCCATCGGCTCTGCCATGGCGGGATCTCGGCGTGGACATCGTCATCGAGTCCACCGGTCGGTTTACCAATCGTAAAGACGCCGCGAAGCACATCGAGGGCGGCGCCAAGAAGGTGATCATCTCCGCGCCGGCGAAGGACGAGGACATCACCATCGTGCTCGGGGTGAACGAGGAGCGTTACGATCCGAGCTCGCATCACGTGGTCTCCAACGCCAGCTGCACGACCAACTGCCTCGCGCCCGTGGTGAAGGTGCTGCTCGACGAGTTCGGCTTCCGCCGTGGAATGATGACGACGGTGCACTCGTACACGAACGACCAGCAGATCCTGGACCTTCCGCACAAGGACCTGCGCCGCGCGCGCGCCGCGGGGCTCTCGATCATCCCAACCACCACCGGCGCCGCGAAAGCGACTTCGCTGGTGATTCCCGAGGTGAAGGGAAAGATCGACGGCGTGGCGATGCGCGTGCCGACGCCCGACGTCTCGATCGTCGACCTGGTGTGCGAGCTAGAGCGCGAGGCTTCCGTGGAGCAGATCAATGCGGCGCTCCGCTCGGCGGCGGAGGGGCGCATGAAGGGAGTCCTCGCCTACACGGACGATGAGCTCGTGTCGGTGGATTACATCGGCAACCCGAATTCGTCGATCATCGACGGCGCTTCGACCAACGTGGTATCCGGGCTGGTGAAGGTGATGGCCTGGTACGACAACGAGTGGGGCTACTCGAACCGGTGCATCGACCTCGCCCGGTACATGGGCGAGCGGCTGTAGGGGGGAAACTCCATGGAGAAGCTGACCGTCGACGACCTCCGCGCGGAAGACGTGCGCGGCAAGCGGGTGCTCGTCCGGGTCGACTACAATGTCCCGCTCAACGAGCGGCAGGAGGTCACGGACGATACGCGAATCCGCGCG
This sequence comes from Gemmatimonadota bacterium, assembly GCA_019348265.1. GTDB lineage: Bacteria > Gemmatimonadota > Gemmatimonadetes > Longimicrobiales > Longimicrobiaceae > JAHWJV01. The sequence goes on along the minus strand of JAHWJV010000375.1, from coordinate 2,418 downwards.
ACGCTCCCCACCATCGAGCGGCTCAGCTCGCTCGGTGCGCGCATCATCCTGGCATCCCACCTCGGGCGGCCCAAAGCGAAGCGCGTCCCGGAGATGTCGCTCCGCCCGGCGGCCCGCCGGCTATCCGAGCTGGTCTCGCAGAAGGTGGATTTCATCGGTGAGACCGTGGGTGAGCAGGCGCGCGCCGCCGTCGAGCAGCTGGCGGACGGGGAGATCCTCGTGCTCGAGAATACGCGCTACATCGCGGGCGAGGAGGCGAACGACTCCGAGCTCTCGACCCAGATGGCTGAGCTGGCGGACCTGTACGTCAACGACGCGTTCGGATCGGCGCACCGTGCTCATGCCTCCACGGCGGGAGTCGCCGAGGTGATCAGGGAACGCGGAGGCCTGGCCGTCGCTGGGCATCTGATGGAACAGGAGCTGGCGTACCTCGGCCGCGCGCTGGAGAGTCCGGTTCGGCCGTTCGTCGCGATCCTGGGCGGCGCCAAGATCTCCGGCAAGATCGACGTGATCGAGGCGCTGCTTCCCAAGGTGGATCGGCTGATCATCGGGGGCGCGATGGCCAACACCTTCTTCCGCGCGAAGGGCTACGAGACCGGGTCGTCGCTGGTGGAAGAGGATCGTATCCCGCTGGCGAAGGAGTTGATGGAGCGCGGTGGCGACAAGCTGGTGCTTCCGAGCGACCTGGTCGTGGCTCAGAAGATGGAGGCCGGCGCGTCTACGGAGGTCGTGTCCAGCGATTCCATCCCGGAGGGCCTCAGCGCGCTGGACGTAGGGCCCGATACTGTACGGGACTACGGGGAGATCATCCGCAGCGCCAAGACGGTGCTCTGGAACGGCCCGATGGGCGTATTCGAGATCGCGGAGTTTCGCAGCGGAACGGAGGGCGTTGCTCGCGCCCTGACCGAAGCCACGGCGGGTGGAGCGACGACGGTGGTCGGCGGTGGGGACTCCGCCGCGGCCATCGCGGAGCTCGGCCTCTCGGATCAGGTCTCCCACGTGTCCACCGGCGGGGGCGCCTCTCTCGAGTTCCTCGAGGGGAAGGTGCTTCCCGGCGTCGAGGCTCTCTCGGAGCGAACTGGAGGAACGAAGTGACCCCGTTCAAGAAGCCGTTCATCGCCGGCAACTGGAAGATGCACAACGGTCCTCTCGCGGCCCGCGACTTTTTCGGGCGCTTTCTCACCGCTTACGCGGCGTCTCCGGACCGCACGATCGTCTTCTTCCCGCCGGCGATATCCTTCGGTGCGGCGCAGGGAGCGGTCGCCGGCCGGCCGGACGTGGAGCTCGGCGTACAGAACATCCACTGGGAGGAGAAGGGCGCGTTCACCGGCGAGATCTCGGCGAAGCTCGGGCACGACGCTGGCGCGGCGTTCGCGCTCGTGGGGCACAGTGAGCGCCGAGCGCTGTTCGGAGAGACGAACGAAGACACCGCGCGGAAGACGCGCGCGGCACTCGCGGCCGGGCTCACGCCGATCCTGTGTGTCGGCGAGTCGCTGGAAGAGCGTGAGGCGGGGAACGCTGGCGCGGTGGTAGAGACGCAACTCGCCGCGGTGCTGGACGGTCTCGATGCCGACACGGCCGCGAAGCTCGTCGTCGCCTACGAGCCGGTCTGGGCAATCGGGACCGGCCGCACCGCCTCGCCCGCGGACGCGGAGGAGCTGCACGTCCGCATTCGCGCGATCCTGATAGATCGGTTCGGAGCCGACGTCGGCGGGGCGACGCCGATCCTGTACGGCGGAAGCGTAAAGCCCGACAACGCGGCCGGGCTCCTCGCTGCCAGGGAAGTGGATGGACTGCTCGTCGGCGGGGCCAGTCTCGACCCCGAGGGCTTCGCCCAGGTCTGCGCCGCGACGGGTTGACGGGTGCCAGCTACGTCGGTACAATTCAGATCTGAATCCACCCATTTTTTCGATCGCAAAACCGCCGTGTACCTGTTCCTCCTGTCAATCCTCGTACTCGACTCGTTCCTGCTGATCGCCATCGTCCTCCTCCAGGCGGGGAAGGGTGGCGGTCTCGCTGCGATGGGTGCGGCTGGTGCGGGAACCGACTCGCTCTTTGGCAGCCGCCAGACGGCGACGCTGCTCACCAAGGCGACCTGGTGGGCCGGCGGCGTGTTCCTCGTTCTGTCGTTCGCGCTGTCGATTGTCGGGCCGGGCTCCGCACGTACCGAGTCGATCCTGCGCGAGGGTGTCGCTCCGGCTTCGACCCCGGCGCGCAAGGCGCCGGGGCTCCCGACGCCATCGGGACCGGCGGCGCCAGCCGCTGGCACCGGGACGGCGCCGGCGGCCGGCACTGGTTCCACCCCCGCGCCGGGAACTGGAACCGCACCGGCGACGCCGAAGTAGACCCGGCGCGCTGCGGAAGCGCTCGATTTAAAGAGGGCCCGGCGCCGGTAGCCGGGCCTTCTTTCATGGGCTG
>JAHWJV010000374.1 GCA_019348265.1 Gemmatimonadota bacterium | reverse complement strand
CACCCGCTTCGCTTCCTGGAGGCGCTGGAACTCGTCAGTGGAGCCCCCGGCGTCGGGGTGCATCCGCTTCGCCGCCATCCGGTATGCGCCGGCCACGAGCATCGCGCTCCCGATCAGTTCCTCAGGGTCGATCGGCGTGTTCAGGTTCGCCGACCCCCAGGTCGCGAGGTGGAGCGCTGCCTCGTCTACCGTCATTGCCGCCCCTACTTCGGACCCGGAGGGAAGCGCCTTCCATCCGGTGTACTGCTCGCCCCGCTTGGTGATGCCGTAGCGGTCGACCTTTCGGAGCGCCTCGAGGCCGAGCGCGATCGCTCGAATGTTCGCCTGGTAGTCGGAGAACGTGTCCGTCGCGTACTTCAACGGCCCGTACTTCGAGTTGAACGCGAGGATCACCCCCGGGTGCGACGCTCTCGCATTCGCCCGCGGGTCGCCGTCGCGCTTGAAATCCTCTTCCCTCAGCGCGACCTGAAACACAACGTCTTTCGCGCCGAGGTAGTCGAGTTCGCGGTCGAGCAGGTCAAGCGTGGCCGGGAATGACGCCTGGAACGGGGACGCCTTCCGGTCCCGCGTCTGCTCGCCCGGCCAGCGGTCGATTGGGCGGTAGTTGATGTTCACCCGGCCACCTCCGGTAAAAGACCGGAATAGGCGGGTAACAAAACGGGTAACAGACTCTGCGTCCCAATGCGCCTCAGCGACGATTGGGCGGGTCTGGAGGCTGTCCGGAAAGGTGAGGAACTGCGGGGGGAAACGGCTAAATCGGGACGGTGCGCCGCGTTGGGCGTCGGCACACCGCGTGCCGCGCCGCCGCCGCGGCACGACGAGTGCACTCCGGAAAGGGGCGAAGAGCGGGCCCAACAACCAGCGAGGGAACGATGCCAGACGAACGCCAGGATTCGATTCGCCAGGGGATCGGAGTACCGGAGGAGAGTCCGACCGGAGTAGCGGCGGAGGAGGAGCGGCGAAAGCTGGCGGCCGAGGGGCCTCCGATCGGGGGCGCGATGGGCGGCACGTCCGACGCGGAGCGGCCCGGCGACGAGGCTCAGATGAACGCCGCCATGCGCGAGGCGGAGGACGAAGCCGCCGCCGACGACGGCGCCGAGGGATGAACGCGGTCGAGCACGTGCCCGCGGAGAAGCGGTTCGTCGTGCGCCTCGAGTCCGGTGAGGCGGAGCTTACCTACCTCGAAAGGTCGGGGCGCGTCCTCGACCTGTTCCACACCTTCGTGCCGCCGGAGGCGCGCGGGCAGGGGGTCGGCGAGGTGCTGGTGGAGCGGGCCTTCGCTCATGCGCGAGAGAACGGCAATCGCATCCGCGCGAGCTGCCCGTTCGTACGCAACTGGCTGGAGGATCACCCGGAGCAGGCCGAGATCGTCGTCTCGCCCGCTTAGCACCGCACTCGGTGAAGGCGGAGGACGGAGCCGCGGGTCCACGAGGGGTACCCCGCCATCGTCGCCCGGCCACGCTCTTCCAGCTGGCGGTGTTCCTCCTCGCCTGTTTTCCGGGGCTGCTCCCCTCGCGCGCGGCCGCCGCTGCGCGGCTACTTCTTCGGCGGCGGGTACGCGCTCTCGGTACCCGCGCGCGCGGGGTGCTCCACGTAGCGGCCGTGCTCCGGCACCGCCACCTCATCGAAGTCACGGGCCAGCTTGTGCAGGGCGGTTCGCAGCGCCTCCCCCTTCATCGCCCGTCCATGACCGGTGACGGCGAGCTCCGGTTCTAGCGCCGCCAGCCGCCGCACCGACTCCCGCGCCGCATCCCAGTCCTGCGTGTAGTACATCGGCGGCCCGTGCAGCTCCGGCCGCTGCGTCGCCACCGCGTAAGCCGATTCCTGCTTGGTGGTGATGAAGGCGTCGGCCGCGATCATGGTGCGGTCCGGCTCGCGCCAGAGCGCCACCTGCCCGGGCGTGTGCCCCGGCGCGTGGATCCACCGCCACCCGGGCATGTGCGGCACCTCGCGGGTCGGCGGGAGCGGCTTCAGCCAGCGGCTCACGTTGATCGGACCGCGAGGGTACAGCGGCGAGAGCAACGACATCATCCCTCCGCCGACGGTCGGATCCGGCTCGGGATACGACGCCCGTCCGTCCAGATACGGCAGCTCCAGCTGGTGGGCATAGATGGGCACTTCCCAGCGCTCCGCCAATTCGGGTAAGGCGCCGATGTGGTCGAAGTGGCCGTGCGTGAGGACGATCGCCGCGGGACGCGCGTTCGCGCCGAAGCGCTCCTCGACCCCCTCGAGGATCTGCCCGGCCGTTCCCATCACGCCCGCGTCGATCAGCACCCAGGCCGAGTCGCGCTCAGGGTTGCCGTAGAAGGCTACGTTGACGATCGCGAGCCGCTGGTATGCGAGATCGGACAGGAGTACGCGAGTTTTCCCCTCCTCCACCTCGTCCGCGCGTGCGCTCGAGTCGATCGGTACCTGAGACATGAAGATCCTTCTGCTGCGTGATGCATTGGCGCCCACCCGAATGCGCACGAAGGAGCAAGACGTACGCCGACCCCGATACCGTGTACGAGCAGACGCGCCGCCGCTTCTCAGCCAGTGAGGCCCGGACCCCACCAGGCGACGGCCGCGCCGACGATCGCCAGGCTGGTGATGATGGCCAGCGGGACCCCTAGCCGCACGTAGTCCGCGAAGCGGTACCCGCCAGGGCCGTAGATCATCAGATTGGTCTGATACCCGATGGGCGTCGCGAACGCGGCGGACGCCGCGACCGTGAGGCACAGGATGAAGGGCCGCGGATCCAGGCCGGCGCTCGCCGCCGTCGCGGCGGCGATGGGGAAGAGCAGAACCGCCGCCGCGGTGTTGGTGATCACCTGGGTGAGCAGGACCTCCGCGATGACGACGCCCAGCAGGATCCCGGGGGGGCCGGCGACGCGGAAGGTCTCGACGATCCCGCCGCCCACCCACCCGGCGAGGCCCGACTGCTCGATGGCGGCGGCGACGCCGAAGGAGGCGGCGATCATGGCGATCACGTCGAGGTCAATGGCGTCTCGCGCCTCTCGGACGGTGAGGACGCGGGCAGCCACCAGCGCGAGCGCCGCGAGCAGCGCCACCTGCAGCATCGGCAGCAAGCCGGTGCCGGCGATCACCACGACCGCGAGGGTGATCAGACCCACGATCACCGCGTGCCGCGTGGGCGGCTGGAGCGCGCCGCCGAGCGGCGCGACGAGCAGGAACTCGCCGGTGTCACGCCAGCGGTCGGCGAAATCCGAATCCGATAGGAGCATCAGGGTGTCACCGGGGCGGAGCGAGATCTCGCCGAGCTTCCCGGTGACGCGCTCGCCAGCGCGGTGCAACCCTACGACGACGGCCTGGTAGTGAGCCCGGAAGCCGACCTCCTTCAGCGTCTGCCCAGACAGCGCGGAGATGGGACTCACGACCGCCTCGAAGAAGGTGTGGCCGGCGCCCTCCTCCTGGAATCCGAGCAGGTGCTTGTGCGCGGCGGAGACCAGGCCGGGGATCAGGTGGAGGTCGCGGACCAAGTCCGCGCGGCCGACGAAGGTGAGTCGATCGCCTCCGAAGATCACCTCGGTGGGGGCCACCGGCGCGAGCAGCTGGCCGCCGCGGTCGATCTCGGCGAGGTAGACTCCCTGGAGGTGCCGCAGTCCGCCCGCCTCTACGCTGAGCCCGTCCAGCGGGCCGCCCGGCTGCACCCGCATGCTGACCAGGAACTCGCGCGCCCGCTCCGTGAACTCCTGCCGCGCCGACTTGCGGTCCGCCAGTAGACGCGGGGAAAGGGCGATCAGGGCCAGGATCCCGACGATCGCCACCGGAAGCCCGATCGCCGTGATCTCGAAGATCGCCATCGGTCGCATCCCCTGCGCCTCCATGACCCCGGAGACGGCGACGTTGGACGAGGTGCCGATCAGCGTGATCATGCCGCCGAGGCTGACGCCAAAGGTGATCGGCATCAGGTAGCGAGATGGCGGCTGGCTGCGCCGGTTGGCCCAATTGGAGACCTGCGCCACCACGACCGCT
>JAHWJV010000373.1 GCA_019348265.1 Gemmatimonadota bacterium | reverse complement strand
GCCCGCCGTCTTCCACCAGCTGCGCCCGGTACCCGGACTGCTGCAGCAGCGTGCGGAGGACGTGCCCGGAAGCGGCGTCGTCCTCCACGATCAGGATGCGCCCCCCCGGCTCGCCCGTCACAGCAGCGGTGCGGAGCTGGCCAGGCGCCGTCGAAGGGCAGCGGCGTCCAGCGCCAGGAGGGGAAGGAGGGCCTTCGCGGAAACCGTCCGCCGCTCCTGGGTGAAGACGCGGAATGCGCGCGCCGTGTAGTACAGCTCGTCGGCTACCTTGGGGAGGTCGATCAGGCCGGAGCGCCCCTCGTCTTCCAGGCGCTGCACGGCGCCGGAGCGGCGGAGCAGGAGCAGGTCCAGCCCCAGCATCCGCGGCTTCTCCGGATAGTCCACCAGCACGCACCCCTCGTCCAGCCCCAACTCGCCCGCAAGGCGGTCCTCCAGCCTCCCCACCAGCTCCACGTCCGAGGCCACCCACGCATCACCCGCCATCCCGCGCAGCGCCTCCGCGGGCAGCTCCAGCGCGCGCTTGGGAAGTCGGCGGCGGCGCACGGCGGGGATCCACCGCTCCGCCACCCGCCGCGCCGCCGGATCGTCCATCTCCGCCGCACGCAGCTCCAAGATGGTCATCAGCCGCTCGTCGGACTGGCCCACCAGCTCCTCGGCCCCGATCACGCCGCCCCGCAGCGCGTCGTGCACCAGCCGCTTGTACAGCGCCGTGGCCGAGCGGACGGCGTGGTGCCAGTAGACGTTGCGGAACATCTGGTACTTGGAGAAGAGCAGCGATTCCAGCGCGGACAGCCCTTTCTCGTGGATGCCCACCTCGGCGCGCCCGGTCTGCGGATCGGGGAGGATGGCGATGGCGTGCAGCAGCCGGTCGACGTCCACCTCGCCGTAGGGCACGCCGCAGAAGCGCGCGTCGCGGCGAAGGTATTCGATCTTGTCCAGGTCCAGGCTCCCCGACACCAGTCCCTGCAGCGGCGACTCCGACCGGCCGCGGATCATGCGTGCGATGCGGGCCGGGGCGTCGGGGGCCAGCTCCTGCAGCGTGCCGCGGATGGGCTCGGCGCAGAGGAAGCGCTCCGCCAGCTCCTCGTGGTCGCTGCTCACCAGCTCTTCGCCCAGCTCCTCCAGCGCGTGCGAGAAGGGGTAGTGCCCCACGTCGTGAAGCAGCGCCGCGTACGGCGCCAGGCGGCAGTCCACCGGGTCCACGCCTGCCAGCTCGCCCCGGTCGCCCAGGAAGGTCAGCGCCATGCGGGCCAGGTGGTACACGCCCAGGGCGTGGTCGAAGCGCGTGTGCACCGCGCCGGGATACACCAGGTACGCCAGCCCCAGCTGCCGGATGTGGCGCAGCCGCTGGAACTGGGGCGTGTCGATGATGCGGACGGCCGTGGCGTCCAGCCGGATGGTGTTCCAGAGCGGGTCGCGAACGACCTCGAACTCGCGCGAAGGATCGGTGCGGGAATGCATGAGGGGCGGGAGTGTACCGGCGGGCCGGGCGGGGTGTCAAGGCGCCCGGCGCGCGCCGCCGCCGTGGCCCCCGGCAGCCGCCGTTCGCGGGAGTGGGCCCGGGCACGCGCCGGATCAACCCGAGTTCGGTAAGCTCCTTGACGCTCGGGTTTCAGGTCCGCGCCCCTGTCCCAATCCGAGTGGGCATCCCCGCGCCTGACAACCTGCTTGTGGTGTTTGCAAGAGATGTGGGCAAGCCAGAAGAGCTTCCGCCCGATGGATGACCCTCCGGCCTGGCCTGTGCATGGATGGAGGCGTCCTGGGGGTGGAGAGCGCGAGCATTGAGCCCGCGCCCTCACTGCGGCGGGACCGGGCACATGCTTCGATTGCGTGACTGCTGGTGGAATGAAGCGGAGTAAGATCCTCTCACCCAGAGACCTAACCATGAGATCCTCGACGACCCGCCTTTCTCTGGTGCTCCTGCTCGCGCTCCTCCCCGCGTGCGCTCACTCCGTCGGCCGCGATCCCAGGCGCGGCCCTACCGATTTAGCACTCGCTCATGTGACAGTTGTCGATGTGGAGAGCGGGCGCCTCCTGCCTGACCATACAGTTCTCGTTCGCGGAGGTCGCATCGCGCAGGTGTCCCCGTCACACCTCGCCCGCATCCCCGCGGGTGCCCAGGTAATTGCGGCCAGGGGCAAATACCTCATCCCGGGCTTGTGGGATGCCCACTCGCATATCACCGTCGCCGGCGAGAGCGCCTTCCCGGTATATGTCGCGAATGGGGTCACGTCAGTGCGCGACCTCGGAGGCAGGCTTTCTGAGCTGCTGGACTGGCGCCGTCAGGTCGACGCGGGTGTGCTCACTGGCCCGGACCTCTACGTAGCTGGACCGAACTTGGAAGGCTCTTGGTGGCTCGATGCGGTCATCAAGTTCGCGGCCGCCGATAGCCTGCTGAGCTCGTTCCCATTCCTGGAGATTTCGCCGCGTTACCGCATAGCCAGCCCGAGCGAGGCTCGCCTCGCGGTGGACTCGCTTCGTCGGCTCGGGGTCGACATGATCAAGTCCCGCAACCTGCGAGGGGATGAGTTCCGTGCGCTGGCCTCCGAGGCGCGCCGACTAGGGATTCCCCTTGTGGGACACGCGCCGCGTGACATACCACTGACGGAGGCGGCCGATTCCGGAATGCGGAGCATCGAGCACATGGAAACGGTGATGCTGAGGCTCGGCAACGCCTCACCCGAGGAGCGGCGTGCCGTGTTCGCGCATCTCGCTCGCGCGGGCACCGCGATCACAACGACGTTGGTGACGGATGTTGCGTACCGGCAGACGCCAGACAGTGTTGCGTATGCGGTGATCGCAGATACGCTCAATCGGATCGATCACCGTCGCCGCTTCCTGTCATCGGGGCTACTCGCGTACTGGAAATTCGGGTTGGACACCAAGATAATCGAGGGGCCGCATGATTGGGCGGAATCTCATCGGCGACAACTCGCTGATCTTCGCCTCGCGCGTGAAGCCGGGGTGCCAATCCTCGTGGGGTCGGATCTTGGCGTCTCCCTCGTCTACCCCGGATCGAGCGTCCATGAGGAGTTACAACTGCTGGTGGAGCAAGGGGGGCTCGACCCGTTGGAGGCGCTCCGCGGTGCGACCGTCTATCCGGCCCGGACACTCGGCTTATCGGACTCTGTCGGCATGATCGCCTCTGGCCGAGAGGCCGATTTCGTGCTGCTCGATGCAAACCCGCTCGACAACATCCGTAACACGCAACGAATCTCGGGCGTAGTGCTGGACGGACGCTACTTCGACCGGCGAGGATTGGATCGTCTGATAACCGAAGCGGAAAGGATCGCGAACCCCTAGGAAAACGTTTGTAACCTGTGCGTCAAATACATACTTCCGAACCAATTCATCACGCAGAGGCTACGATGAGCGACAGCGACGGCTTTACGGAAGTGACCTGCTCGGACCCGGTAACGGGGCAAATCGCACGGGTCCGAGTGGCCCGATCGAGGACCTGTGCGGCTGATGGAGAGGGCTTAAAACCGTTACATTGAAACTGACCCACTACCCCGTTCGGTACACCCTTGCTCGGCGGACGGTGCACGGAGTATCGTGAGCACGTCCCGTCCTCATCGCCCGGCACGCGTCCCGCGTCATCCGTTTCCATCGCCCCGCGCCCGCGGGGATGCACGCGCGGCGAAGAACACCGCCGGCCCCACGCCGGCACAATCCACCCTGCTCCGTGAGGAACGCATGCGGCTTCCCGCCGGACGTACCCTGTTGTTTCTGCTGGCCCTGCTGTTTTCGTCCGCCCTTCCCGCGTACGCGCAGAACGGCGGCGTGACCGGCACCGTGCGCGACGTGGCCACCTCCACGCCCCTTCGCGGCATCCGCGTCGAGGCCGTCTCCGCCACCGGGCGGGTGGGCGCCACCGCCGTGACGGCGGAGAACGGCACCTACACCCTGCGCGACCTGCCCCCCGGCAACTACGCGCTGGTCATTTCCGGCACCGACGTTCCCGTCCGCCGCCTGGACGTGGAGGTGACGGCG
>JAHWJV010000372.1 GCA_019348265.1 Gemmatimonadota bacterium | reverse complement strand
GAAGCCGGCTCCCACGGGCGTGGTGAGCGGCCCCTTCAGCGCGACACGCGTCCGCCGGATCGACTCCACCGTCTCGTCCGGCAGCGGCGTCTTCACCTGCTCCAGCGCCGTCATCCCGGCGATCTGCTCTTCCCACTCGATCTGCGCGCCCGTTGCCTCGATGATCCGAACGACCGCTTCGGTGATCGCGGGACCGATCCCATCGCCGGGGACCAATGTGACGGTATGCAATGCGCCCAGCTGGTTGGAGTGATCCTCGCCCTGCCCCACACTATCGCGGTCGCCCTTGCCAGGGAAGGGCGGATAAAATTATGAATGATGAATGATGGATGATGAATTGAGGTGAGTTCAATTCATCATTCATCATTCATCATTCATCATTTATAATTCCGCCGTCAGGCGGGAATCGGTTCTCCGACCATGCGGAGGAACTCGGCGGGGTCCGAGGAGGCCTTGAGGCAGTCTTCGAGGACGACTTCGCGCTGCATGTAGAGCTGGTAGAGCGAGTCGTTGAGCGTCTGCATCCCGTGCTTCTTGCCGGCCTGCATGATCGAGTAGATCTGGTGGATCTTGTCGTCGCGGATGCAGGCCCGCACGGCCTGCGTGCACACCATGATCTCGCACGCCATCGACCGCCCGCGGCCGCGCGCCTTGGGCAGCAGCTGCTGGGTGACCACGCCCTCCAGCACGAACGCGAGCTGCGCGCGGATCTGCGGCTGCTGGTGCGAGGGGAAGACGTCGATCACCCGGTTGATGGTTTCGGCCGCGGAGTTGGTGTGCAGCGTGGCAAGGCACAGGTGGCCGGTCTCGGCGATGGTGAGCGCCGCCTGGATCGTCTCCAGGTCGCGCATCTCGCCGACCAGGATGACGTCCGGGTCCTGACGCAGCGCGTACTTCAGCGCCTGCGAGAAGCTCTTCGTGTCCGCGCCGACCTCCCGCTGGTTCACCATGCACCCCTGGTGGCGATGGATGAACTCGATGGGGTCTTCGATGGTGAGGATGTGGCCGCGCCGCTCGCGGTTGATCTTGTCGATCATCGCGGCGAGGGTAGTGCTCTTCCCCGAGCCCGTGGGGCCGGTGACGAGCACCAGGCCGCGCGGGCGCTCGGCGAGCTTACCGAGCACGGCGGGGACGGTCAGCTCGTCCAGCGTGCGGATCTGGAAGGGCACCTGTCGGATCGCGAGCGCCACGCAGCCGCGCTGGCGGAAGGCGTTCGCCCGGAACCGCGAGAGGTTCTGGATCCCGAAGGAGAAGTCGAGCTCGTCCTCGTTCTCGAAGCGCTTCTTCTGGTTCTCCGTCAGGATCGAGTAGGTCAGCTGCAGCGTATCCTTCGGCACCAGCACGTCCTCGATGGAGCTGCTCGCGATGGATCCGTCGATGCGCAGCTTGGGGCACTCACCCGCGGTGATATGCAGGTCCGAGGCGCCCTTCTGGATCATCTCCTCGAGGAGCGAGCGGAGGTTGAAGCGGAGTGGTGTTTCGACGTTGGACATGGACGGATGATTCGAGAGTGCGAAAGTGCGAAAGAGCGAAAGTGGGGTTCGCGCTCGCCTTCGGACGGTGGGCCCTGGACGGCAGGATTCCGCGAGACCTCTTGCAAAGTGCGGCGGCTACCGCCGCACCGGAGGCCGGAAAAAGTCAGGATTTACGTGCCTTCCCCACCGTAAAGTCCAATAACCGTGCCAAGCACCGAGCCAGAGGCGAACTGCGGCTAGTTTCGCACTCTCGTGCTTTCGCACTTCTTACCCGGCGGTCTCCTTCACCACTTCCTCGAGGGTGGTGATCCCGCGGCGGACTTTGACCAGCCCGTCCATGCGCAGCGTGAGCATTCCCTCGGCGATGGCCTGCTGCTGGAGATCAGCGGTGGAGGCGCCCTGGAGGATCATGCGGCGCAGCGTGGGGGACATCGCCATCACCTCATAGAGACCCTGGCGCCCCTTGTAGCCGGAGCCGCCGCAGTTGTCGCACCCAGCGCCGCGGTAGAAGGTGATCGCGGCGGCCTCTTCCGGGGTGATCTCGGCGGCTTTCAGGTACTCCTCCGGGTAGGTGACCACCTCCTTGCAGTTCGCGCAGAGGCGCCGGACGAGCCGCTGCGCGGTGATCAGGTTCACCGCGGAAGCGACGTTGAAGGGCTCGATCCCCATGTCCACCATACGCGTGATGGTGGAGGGGGCGTCGTTGGTGTGCAGCGTGGAGAGCACCAGGTGACCCGTCAGCGCGGCCTTGATCGCGATCGAGCCGGTCTCGATGTCTCGGATCTCGCCCACCATGATGATGTTCGGGTCCTGCCGCAGGAAGGCGCGTAGCGCCGCGGCGAAGCTCATCCCGATCTCGGTGCGTACCTGCACCTGATTGATGCCGTGCAGGTTGTACTCGACCGGGTCCTCCGCCGTCATGATGTTGACCTCGTTGGTGTTCACCCGAGAGAGCGCACTGTACAGCGTGGTCGTCTTCCCCGAACCCGTAGGGCCGGTGACGAGCACCATCCCGTAAGGATTGGCGATGGCGTGCATGAAATCCTCCTGCGCCTTCGGCTCCATCCCGAACTTCTCGAGGTCGAGCGTCAGGTTGCCCTTGTCGAGGATTCGGAGGACGATCTTCTCGCCGAAGAGGGTCGGAAGGGTCGACACGCGGAAGTCGATCACGCGCTTGCCGATGCGCAGCTTGATGCGCCCGTCCTGTGGGAGGCGGCGCTCCGCGATGTTGAGGTCCGCCAGGATCTTGAAGCGGGAGATCAGCGCGGACTTCATCTTGATCGGCGGCCGCATGATTTCGCTCAGCACGCCGTCCACGCGATAGCGGACGCGGACGTCCTTCTCGTAGCACTCGAAGTGGATGTCGGATGCGCCGCGGCTCACCGCGTCGTTGAGGATCCCGTTGATCAGCTTTACGACGGGTGCCTCTTCCACCTGCGCCTGCAGGACTCCGACGTTCGGCTCCTCCTCCTGCTCCTCGACGACCTCGATGTCGCTCGCCTCGTCGAACTGCTTGAGGAGATCGCTGATCCGGTCGTCAGCGGAATCGTACTCCCGCTCGACGATCTTCCGCAGGGTGAACTCTCCCGCGATCACCGGCTCGATCTCGAAGCGGGTGATGAACTTCAGGTCGTCGATGATCCCGATCTCGCTCGGGTCCGCGACCGCCACCGTCCGCGCCAGCTCGCGGAAGTCCTTCACCTTTAGCTCGGGCGGCGGCGTGCCGGGTGCACCCCACTTGCGCAGGTACAGGTCGTCGGCGACCTCGCCCACCAGGTCGCGCAGGTCCTCGACGAGCACCGCCTCGACGTCGTGGTCCCCCGCGGTGCCGAGCGTGCTCAGCACCTGCTGGCAGAAGCCGTGCGTCGTCGTCACCGTCGCGGCGTCGAAGGACGCCAGCGCATCACGCAAGCGTCGCTGCCGACGTGCCCGTTCGGCGGGGTCGCACGCGGCGAGGTGCTGCAGGACCTCGTCGTCGGGTGGTGGTGCCGCCAGCCCATCGCGTGCGCTGACCAGGCGCTCGCGGACGCGGCCGCGCAGTTCGCGGGTCGACTCACGGCTGAAGCTCACGACGAGCAGCTGGTCCATCCGCGCCTCGCCCTCGGCGACGTAGCGAGCGACCAGGCCCGCGATGGTGAAGGTCTTGCCGGTGCCGGCGCTGGCCTGCAGCACGGTGGTCCCGGACGGCAGAGGACCGGTCAGGTCGAAAGGCTGGGGCGTCACACGACCACCGGCGTCTCGTGGTCGAGCAGCGGCTGCCAGAGCCGCCGCGCCAGCAACCCGAACCGGTCGGTCTCGTCGGCGTACGACTCGCCGGGCAGCGGTGCCTGCTCCGTCAGCGCGGTCAGCGGCGCCTGCTCGCCGTACAGCAGGACGTGCTCGGGGTCGGAGCACTCTCCGGGGTAGCGCTCGTCGTCCCACTTCTTCGCCGCCATCGTCCGGGACAGCTCGACGCTGCGGCCGCGGTCGCGCACGTAGGCGTACTCCGCACTCGTCTTGACCGGCAGGGGCAGCGGGCACGTCTGGCTCGCCC
>JAHWJV010000371.1 GCA_019348265.1 Gemmatimonadota bacterium | reverse complement strand
ACTGCGAGGCGGCGCAGGCGCCGCTGCAGCGCATTGAGCGCGGGCTGCACGCCTGGGTCGCCTTCACGATCGTCCCGCTGTTCGCTCTTGCCTATGCCGGCCTCCTCCCCCTTCCGCCCGAACCGCCGGTGATGCATACTCCCTCAGGCTTCACTGCCGCACCCCCCGAAGCTTCCGCCAGCGCGATCCGTGACGGGAAGCGCCAGCCGCGGAGCCGTTGCCGATCGAGTCTATCGATAGCCGACGCCAAAGCAGAGCAGTCGAGCACGCCTGCGCCCGAGCCGCACTGCCGACCCACCCTACACTCGCTTCGCGTCACACGCGGAGGAAGTGAGACCACCGATGGACGCAGCCGCCTCCCGGCGGGCACTCACCTCGATTCGTCCCCGAACGTTGGCCGGGGCGGTCGCCGCGCTGGCGCTGCTCGGCTTCGCCACCGTGGGCTGGCCGCGCGGCCACCAGGTGGACTTCAACACAGAGGTGCGGCCGATCCTGAACGAGAAGTGCATCTCCTGCCACGGCGGCGTGAAGCGCGCGGGCGGGTTCGGCGTCCTCTTCAGGGAAGACGCGCTCGCGAAGACGGAGTCGGGGCGGTTCGGGGTGGTGCCGGGCGACGCCGATGCGAGCGAGATGATCCGACGCATCACACATGCGGACCCGTCCGAGCGCATGCCGCGCGAGGGTCCGGCGCTCAGCGAAAGGGAAATCGAGACGCTGGAGCGTTGGATCGAGCAGGGCGCGAAGTGGGGCGACCACTGGGCCTACGTCAAACCCGGGTCGCCGTCGCTCCCTCGGGTCTCGGACGCGGAGTGGGCACGGGGAGGCATCGACCGCTTCGTGCTCGCCCGGCTGGACGCGGAGGAGCTTTCCCCCAGCCGCCCCGCGGAATGTGCGGCCCTCCTGCGTCGCGTGACCCTCGATCTGACCGGTCTCCCCGCGAAGCCGGAGGAGGCCGCCGCCTTCTGCCGCGACCCTTCGCAGCCGGCCTACGAGCGCGCCGTCGACCAGCTCCTCGCCTCTCCCGCGTACGGGGAGCACTGGGCGGCGATGTGGCTCGACCTCGCACGGTACGGGGACACCAAGGGGTACGAGAAGGACTCGCACCGCGACATGTGGTCGTACCGCGACTGGGTGATCCGCGCGCTGAACGCGGACCTGCCGTTCGACCAGTTCACGATCGAGCAGCTCGCCGGAGACCTCCTCCCGGGCGCGACCGACCAGCAGATCCTGGCGACGGGGTTCCATCGGAACACGTCGACCAACGACGAGGGGGGGACGGACGACGAGGAGTTCCGGGTCGCTGCCGTCATCGACCGCGTCAACACGACGTGGGAGGTGTGGCAGGGAACGACGATGGGGTGCGTGCAGTGCCACAGCCATCCCTACGACCCGTTTCGTCACGAGGAGTACTACAAGCTCTTCGCCTTCTTCAACAACACGGCGGACGAGGACCGCACGGACGACGCTCCGCGGCTGGCGACCTATCTCCCGGAGCAGCACGCGGAGCTTCGCGCGCACCTCGCCCGTGCTCCCGCCGCCGTTCGGGTACGGCCGCGCGGCGCCACCGCCGCGCTCGCGGACGAGGTCGAGAAGGTGCTCTACCCGCTCGGCCGCATTCCCGCGCCGAGCCTCCGTGACTCGATGGCGATCACCCGCACCGCGGACTTCGTCGTCCCGGACCGGGACGGGGCCTACGTCGGCTACGGGCCGGTGGAGCTGAGCGGCGTCGGCGAGATCGGTCTCGGTTACGGCGGAAACGGACGCGGGTCGGTGGAGGTGAGGATCGGGAGTCCCACCGGCCGGTTGATCGCCACGGCGGTTCTTCCGGGGCCGCCGCCGCCTCGTCCGGCCCCGGCGGTCCGCGCGCCCGTGGGGCCCGCGGGGAAGCCGGCGCCTCCACCCCGCCCGAAGCCGCCCGGTCGGCCTACCCGCCGGTCGATGGAGCCGACGCTACGCGTGCCGATCGCCCGGACCGAAGGTCGGCATGCGCTCTACCTCGTGATGCGCGCCCCGGAGAAGCCGGCATACCGCCTGACCTCGCTCTCGCTCTACCCCGCGCTCGACCCGGGGTCGAGTCGGGCGCTCCAGAGCAGCGCGGGAGCGCTGGCGGCGGTAGTGCCCGAAGCGGAGACCCCGGTGCTGCGGGAGCTCCCGCCCGCGTTCCGACGCGTGACGCAGGTGTTCGACCGCGGGAACTGGCTGCTGAGGGCGGATACCGTGCAGCCGGGAGTGCCTGGCTCGATGCCCCCGCTGAAGGCCGGGCGGGCACCGGATCGGCTCGACCTCGCGAACTGGCTCGTCGCGAAGGAGAACCCGCTCACCGCCCGCGTCTTCGTGAACCGGCTCTGGAAACAGTGCTTCGGCACCGGCCTCTCGAAGGTCCTCGAAGACGTCGGCTCGCAAGGCGAGTCCCCCAGCCACCCGGAGCTCCTCGACTGGATGGCCGTCCGCTTCATGGACGAGCACGACTGGAGCATCAAGGCTCTCCTGAAGGAGATCGTGCTATCGTGTACCTATCGCCAGTCTTCGCGAGTCACGCCGGAGCTGCGGGAGCGGGATCCGTACAACCGGCTGCTCGCCCGCGGCCCCAGGGTCCGCCTCTCGGCCGAGCAGGTCCGCGACCAGGCGCTGGCGGTGAGTGGCATTCTGAGCCCGAAGATGTACGGGCCGAGCGTGATGCCGCCGCAGCCGCCGGGTCTCTGGAGCTCGCCGTACAGCAGCGCCGCGTGGGTGACGGCGGAGGGAGAGGACCGCTACCGGCGGGCGGTCTACACCTACTGGAAGCGGACCGTGCCCTACCCCTCGCTGGTAACGTTCGACGCACCTACGCGGGACGTGGTCGTCTCCCGCCGGATACGCACCAACACGCCGCTCCAGGCGCTAGTCACCCTGAACGATCCGGTGTACGTGGAGGCGGCTCAGGCGCTCGCTCGCCAGATGCTCCGCGGGGCCGGCGAAACGGATGGGCGGCTGCGGACCGGCTTCCGCCGGGCGCTCGGCCGGGAGCCGGACCAGGCGACGCTGACCCGGCTGCGGGGGTTGCACCAGGTCGCCACGCGCCACTACCGCGCCCGCCCGGAGCTGCTCGACGGTGCGGTCGAGCCTTACATGCCGTACGACACCGCGGGAGGGTACGCCGCCGTGCCGCCGCACGGGCTGCTCGGAAGAGCCGCAGCGTACGCGCGGGCGCCTGCGGAGCGCGTGGAGCTGGCCGCGCTCACCACGGTTGCCGGTGCGATCCTGAACCTGGACGAGTTTCTCACGAAGGAATGAGCGATACCTCCATGAATCTGCTCGAGCACGCCCGCATGGAAGAGCTGCGGTTCATCACGCGGCGTCACTTCCTGAAACACTGCGCCACGGGGATGGGCGGGATGGCGCTCGCGTCCCTCGCAGGGTGCGGGGGTGCTCCGCCCAGCGGGGCCGGCGTGGCCTCGAGCTTCGGCCCGCGTGGGCCGGATTTTCCGGGCAAGGTGAAGCACGTCATCTTCCTGCACATGGCGGGTGCTCCGTCGCAGCTCGAGCTCTTCGACTACAAGCCGGAGCTCATCCGTCTCCACGACCAGCCCTGCCCCGACTCGCTGCTGGAGGGGAAGCGGTTCGCCTTCATCCAGGGGCGCCCGAACATGCTCGGCCCGCAGGCGACCTTCGCCTCTCGGGGAGAGTCCGGCCTCAGCGTTTCCGAGCTTCTCCCCCACTTCCACGAGGTGGTGGACAAGGTCACGCTGTTGAAGGCCATGCACACCGACCAGTTCAATCACGCGCCCGCCCAGCTCCTGATGCATACTGGCGGGCCGAGGCTCGGCCGCCCCAGCATCGGGTCGTGGGTGACGTACGGGCTCGGCTCGGAGAACGAGAACCTCCCCGGCTTCGTCGTGCTGCTCTCCGGCGGGAAGCAGCCGGACGCGGGGCGGAGCGTCTTCGGCAGCGGCTTTCTGCCCACCGTGTTCCAGGGTGTGCAGTGCAGGTCTGGCGGCGACCCCGTGCTCTACGTCGGCGATCCCGCCGGCA
>JAHWJV010000370.1 GCA_019348265.1 Gemmatimonadota bacterium | reverse complement strand
CGACGTGCGTGATCCCCGCCTCCCGGATCCCCACGAGCGCGGCCCCCATGCTCGCAACGTAGTCGTCGTTGCTCGCGGCCGGCGGGATCTCCGCGGTCACCAGCGGAAGCCGCAGCGCCGCCGCCTGCTCGTCGAGCAGCGCTCTCCTCACGCCGTGCATGCTGATCCGGTCCACTTCGGCCGTGACGGTGGTCAGCAGGCCGGCGACCTCGTAGCGATCGGACCCGAGCAGCGCGTGCAGCGCCAGCGCGCTGTCCTTGCCCCCGCTCCAGGACAGGAAAAGTGGCTGTGGCATGGCTTCCCCGCCGTATCGGGATCGGTGGTGATTGCTATCTGCTATCCGTTATCCGTCATCCGCTACCCGTTCCTCTCCGGATAACGGATGAAGGATAACGGATAGCCCCTATATCCCCACGCTCAGCTGCACCTGCACCGAGCGGCCGGGCAGGTTGTAGCCGCGGACCTCGTAGTAGTTTTCGTCCAGCAGGTTTCCCAGCAGGACCCCCACCCGATAACGCTCCGCCACCTTCAACGAGGTGGTCACGTCGAAGACGAGGAAGTCGGGGTAGTGCAGGTCACCAACATTGGAGAAGTCGCTGAAATCCGTATCGAAGCGCTCGCCGACGTAACGGCCGGAGATGCGAGCCGTGAAGCGATGGAGGTCGTCGAACTCCGCTCCGAACACGGCGGTAAGGGGGGCGACGTTCTTGATCTCGGTCTCGATCTCGCCGGCGACCTCCTCTGCCCGGAGGATGCGCGTGGCGTTCCCGAACAGGCGGAGGGAGTACCGAAAGCCGCCCGCCGCACCGATGTCGTAGCTCGCGCGTCCCTCGAGCCCGCGAATCGCGGCCCGGTCGACGTTGGCGTAGCTCGTCACGGAGACGATCGTGTCGCCCGCGGGTGTGAGCTGGAGGCCGGCGGCAGGGGCCAGTCGAGTGACGATCCGGTCACGCACGTCCGTATGGAAATACGTCAGGTCCAGCTCGATGCCGGCATTGGGGCGGGCGAGCCCGACGCCAGCGTCCCAGCTCCAGCTGTTCTCAGGATCGAGCTCCGGGTTTCCACGCGTCAGCGTGACCGCGCGGCGCGAGCCGATCCGGCTCTCGACGTTCGCGGCGACGTTGAAGGCGTTCGGCGTGACGAAAGCGCGCCCGGTGGCGGCATGGAAACGCGCGCCAGTTGGTGAGCGATAGAGGAGCCCGGCGCTCGGATTCACGACGGTGTGCGTATCGCTTCCCGGACGCGAGCTCGTCAGCAGCTCGGTCTCCTTTACAGAGAAGGTCACGTGGTCGAGCCGGGCCCCGGCGGTGGCGACCAGCCGATCTTCGAACAAGGTCAGCTTCGCCTCGGTGAAGGCGGCAGCCGAGTACGTCGCGGAGTTCGGAGAGAAAGGAGCGCGTGGCGTATCCGCGGCACGGAACGATTCCGACCTTTGCTCTGCGGCGGTGTAATCCACCCCCGCCGTGAGCGAGTGCGCTCCCAGGCGGGCGACGTTCTGCAGCTGCGCGCCATACCAGCGGGTCGGCGAGCGGAAGCTCGTAAAGGTGGGGTTTCGCGCGTCGTTGTAATAGCTCGTGGTCTCGTCGGCACCATACCCCCGCAGGGTAACCGCATGCACGCCGAGCTCTCCGGCGATCCCGATCTCACCCGAGCGTCGCTCCAGGTCATTCAGAGTCGGGAACGGAAAGGCGCTGTTGATGTCGCCGGGGTTCTGCACCTCGTCCCCGCGGAAGAGCTCGCCCCGGGCGTACGCGGTCCATCGCTGCCCGAGCGTGTACCCGACGCGCAGGCTTCCCGCACGTGTGGCGAATCGCGTCAGCTCGAGAGTGGTGTCTCGCGTGATCTCCGCTACCTGAACGGTGCGGCCGTTGAACAGCGTCTTCTCGAGCGACCCACCGCCGAGCGTGCGCCGGTTCCCCGTCCTGAATCCGTCATTACGCCCGGCGGCGGAAAGGCTCAGGTCGAAGTCGAGAGGCCCGACGAGCGTGCCCCCAGCGGTCAGATCGGCACGGTAGCTCTCGAAGCTGCCGTAGCGGGCGCTCAACGAGCCGTGCGGTGCGCCGCTGGAGCGTCGCGTGATGATGTTGACCACTCCGCCCATGGCGTTGGAACCGTAAAGCGCAGACGCTGGCCCCCTGAGAACCTCGATGCGCTCTACCGCCGCGGCGTCGAGCGTGGACAGGTTGGTGGCTCCGGCCGGTCGGCCGTCGACCAGGAGCAGGGTGCGCTGGTTTATCCCGGAAAACTGCGGCCGGAAGCCGCGGATCGACACCGCCGAAAGCAGCCCCGGGTACTGTATGACGTCGATGCTCTCGTTTTTCTTGAGCGCATCCGCCAGCTCGCTGGTGACCGTTCGCTCCAGGTCGGAGCCGGTGACGACAGCGATCTGCTGCGGGACGGCGAGCCGCGCCGCCGGTGCGCGGGTGCTCAGAACGGTCAACCCCTCCAGCACGTATGCCGGCAGGGAATCGGATGCGGCGGGCGCCTGCTGGGCCAGCCCGGCGGACGACGACGTGACGAGGGCGGCTGCCAGTGCCCAGCCGTGGTTACGGAACTTCATTCGTACTCTCTGCCTCGGATGGATGGTGTAGTCGAAGGATCGATCGGGTTCCAGGCACCGCCGGAGAGCGGTGTGACCTGGGGTGCACCCGTGTCCGGGCCCGGACCCGGGTGCGGCGTGGTACGGACTGGCCAGCGATACACGGCCTCCAGAAGTTCGCGGCGCACGACCTCCGCGGGACGTCCCTCGGCCGCGACCCGTCCCCGGTCCATCAGGACGAGCTTGTCCGCGTAGCGCGCGGCGAGGTTCAGGTTGTGGGTCGAAAGGAGAACGGTTACGCCGCTCTTCCCCAGCTCGCGCAGGAGCTCGAAGATCGCCATCTCGTGGCGGATGTCGAGCGACGCGGTGGGCTCGTCCAGCGCCAGGACGGTCGGCTCCTGCGCGAGGGCCCGGGCGATACGGGCGCGCTGTCTCTCGCCGCCGGACACGGTCGACACCAGCCGATCGCCGAGCGCGAGGACGTCGCAACGGTCCATCGCCTTCTCGATGGCGCGCCTGTCCTCCTCCCCCTCGCGCCGCCAGCTGCCCAGGTACGGGTAGCGCCCCATCGCGACGAGCTCCCGGACCGTGATCGGGAACGCGAGCTCCTCCGCCTGCGGCACTACCCCGATCTCGCGGGCGATCGCGGGGCGCGACCACTCCGCGAGAGACCGCCCTGCGAACCACGCCTCCCCCCGCTCCGGCGCCAGCACCCCGAGCAGGAGCCTGAGCAGCGTCGACTTCCCCGACCCGTTGGGCCCCAGCACCGCCGTGCACGCCCCGGCGCGGACTTCGAGCGAGACGCCCCGCACGGCGGCCGGGCCCTCCCCCGGGTAGCGGAAGAACAGCCCCTCGCAGCGCCATGCGGTCATGGGCGCCTTCGGCGGTCGTGAGTCTTCAGTCGCCAGTCACCAGTAGGTCCGACCGGCTGACTAGAGACCGACGACTGAAGACCGACGACTTCCTCTCTCTTCACCCCTTCCTCCGCAGCAGCCATACGAAGAACGGCACACCCACGAACGCGGTGACCACGCCGACGGGCAGCTCGTTGGGTGCGGCGGCGGTGCGGGCGAGAGCGTCGGCGAGCACGAGGAACGTGGCGCCGAGCAGCGTGGCCGCCGGGATCAGGAAGCGGTAGTCCCCGCCCCAGAGGAGGCGGATCGTGTGGGGGACGACCAGGCCGACGAAGCCGATTACGCCGCTCACGGCGACCGCGGCGGCGGCGAGGAGCGAAGCCGTGGCGTACGCGAGGAGCTTCGTGCGCTCGACGGACGCGCCGAGGTACGCCGCGGTTTCTTCACCGATCGAGAGGAGGTTCAGCGGCCGCGCCAGCGCGGTCAGGACGGCGAGCGCGGGGACCAGGTAGAGGGCGAGCAGGCCCGAGCCAGGCCAGGTGGCGCCGGAAAAGCTGCCCATCATCCAGAAGATAGCCGAGCGGAAGCTCTCGGTGTCGGCCGAGGTGAGGGCGAGCA
>JAHWJV010000036.1 GCA_019348265.1 Gemmatimonadota bacterium | reverse complement strand
CCCGGTGATCAGTCCGTCGGACATTGCCTCTCCATGATGGAGTATGGGAAAAGAGTGTAGCCTCGGGGTCGCCCGTTGCGGGCCGTGCGCAGCACCACGTCGGCCCTGAGCCCTCGGTGGGTGGCTGCGCCCGGTCTCTCGCCGCTCAGGGTCGCTGCGCGCCCGCGGCGGGTGAGAGTGTCATCGCCCCGGTGATCTCGTCTTCGAGATCGACGGTGAGCGCTCCGTCCTTGATCAGGTGCTGCAGGAGCGTGAGGACGTTGCGGCTGAACATCTGGCTGGCGTGCAGCGGCGCGGTGGCGGGCAGGTTGGTTGGGCCCATGACCTTGACGCCGTGCACGTCCACCGTCTCGCCGAGCCGGGTGACGGCGCAGTTGCCACCCGTTTCCGCCGCGAGGTCGACGATCACCGAGCCCGGGCGCATGGTGGCGACCATCTCGGCGGTGATGAGGCGGGGCGCTGGCCGGCCCGGGATCTGCGCCGTGGTGATCACCAGGTCCACCGAGGGCAGATGGCCGCCGATCGTCGCGAGCGTGCGCTGCTGCTCCTCCTCCGCCTGCTCCCGCGCGTAGCCGCCCGCCGTCTCCGCCGCTGCCGACACCACCTCGGAGGCAACGAAGGTGGCGCCGAGGCTGCGCACCTGCTCGGCGGCGGCCGCGCGGATGTCGAACGCCGAGACGATCGCGCCGAGCCGCCGAGCCGTGGCGATCGCCTGCAGCCCCGCCACGCCGGCACCGATCACGAACGTGCGCGCCGGTGCGATGCTCCCGGCAGCCGTGGTGAGCATCGGGAGAAACTTGTCGAGCTCCATCGCTCCGACCAGCACCGCCTTGTACCCGGCGACGGTGGCCTGCGAGGAGAGCACGTCCATCGACTGCGCGCGGGTGATGCGTGGGACCCGCTCGAGCGCAAGCGCGGTGACGCCGCGGGCGGCGAGCCGCTGGGCGAGATCATCGGTGGCAGCGGGCTGAAGCAGGGCGATCAGCGTGCTCCCCTCCGGAAGCCGCTCCGCCTCGGCCGGCGAAGGGCGCTGCACCCGGGCGACCACGTCGGCGCCCTCGTATCCACTGCCGTCGCCGCCTACCAGGATGGCGCCGGCAGCCTCGTACGCGGCGTCGGACAGGTTGGCCCGCGATCCCGCGCCGCGCTCGACGCGAACCTCGATGCCGGAGGCGACGAGGCGCTTCACGCTGTCCGGAACGAGCGCCACGCGCGTCTCGCCCGCGGCGGTCTCCATCGGTACCAGGACCCTCACCATGTGCTCACCATCGCCTCTCTCGCTCTGAAGTGTTCGGGTTACGGTCACCTGGCCCGGTCCACCCATCCGGCGCCATCCCGGGGCTCGCCGCGCTCCAGCCGGTGCCTCTCCCGCTGGCTCAACTGGCGGTCCGGACCGCCGTGTCCTCGGCTCGGCTGCTCTCGCACGTCCACCCCTCCCATGAGGGCGAGCCCGGTGATCCGGAGAACCGGACCCGAGCCGTCTACCGGGAAGCGCCGATGACCATCGTGTGAGAACCCGCCCATGATGCCGATCCCATTCGACTCCACCGCGACCTCAGGGGGGATGATGATCTCCACGCCACCCATGATGGCGACGACGAAGATCTCCGTTACGCCCGGTCCGAGCTGCGCGACGCGAAAGTCGAGCACGACGCCGCCCATCACCGCGGTGACCTGCATTCGGCGCGCGGGCGTCCACGCTCCACGCCGCTCGGCGCCTCCCATCACCGCGATGACGACCTCGTTCCCCCCCGCCGGCGCTTTCCATCGCTCCACCTGCCGCTGCGCTTCAGGGGCGGTGAGCGCCGGCAGCCCTGCGGTCAGCGCGTCGAGCTGCGCGACGGTCGTCGCTTCGTGAGCGCGGTCGATCAGCCGCTCCAGGTCGCTAGCCTCGATGTGATCCCGGGCGAAATGCTCGCAGAGCCGCGCGATGGTCTTCTCGCGCCGCTCCCGCACCCCTGCCGGTGTCAGCGAATCGGGCATGCTCAGTTCACCATCGCCGCTTCGGCCGCTCCCAGGGTCGTGCCCAGACGCGCCGGGAGAACGAGCCGGAACAGGCTTCCTTCGCCCAGCGCGGACTCCACTTCAAGGCGGCCGTGGAGCAGGGTGGCGAGACGCTTCGAGATCGCCAGCCCGAGGCCCGTCCCGCCGTGCTGCAGCGTACCTACCTGCACGAAGTCGTCGAAGATCCGCGTCAGCTCGTCGTCAGCGATCCCGATTCCCTGATCCTGGACCTCGATCACCATCTCCTCGTCCACGACCCGACAGCGCAGTACGATCGGGTGGCCCTGCCCGAACTTCGCCGCGTTGGAGGCCAGGTTGAGCAGGATCTGTCGTAGCCGCTGCGGATCCGTCATCAGCGGCGGCAGCTCTTCGGCGATCTCGAGCCGCACGTCGGAGCCGAAGCGGTGGGCAAGCGGCAACACCGTCGCGAGCAGGTCGGTGAGCACGCGCCCGACCTGGACCGGCTCCGGCCGCAGCCCGATCTTCCCCGCTTCGATCTTGGACAGGTCGAGGATGTCGTTGACCAGCTCCAGCAGCTGCTGCGCCGCGATATGCGAGTCCTCGAGCGCGCGAGTCTGCTCCGGCGCGAGACCGCCCATCACCCCGGAGAGCAGGAGCTCCTGGTACAGCATGATGGCGCTGATGGGTGTGCGCAGCTCGTGATTCATGGTCGTGTACAGCTTGCTGCGCGCCTGCATCGCCTCTTCCAGCTCGGCCGACCGCGCGCGGTACCGAGCCTCGCTCTCGGCAAGCGCGCGCTCCTGCGCCTTCCGTTCCGTGATGTCGCGGTAGATGCCGTACGCCCCGACCGCGCCGTTGCCGACCCTGATCGGCGTCGCCAGCAGCGAGACCTCGATCAGGCGCCCGTCGCGGTGGCGCCGCACCGTCTCTACCATCACGCGTTCGCCGTTGATCGCCCGGCGCATCACCTCGCGCGCTTCGCTCCGCTGCTCCAGCGGAACGATCAGCTCGTCGACGGTCCGGCCGAGCGCCTCCTGGGGCATGTAGCCGAACATCCGCGCGAACTCGTCGTTCATGCGGCCCACCCGGTCGTCCTCCGTCACCACCACGATGCCTTCGGGCGCGCTCTGGAAGAGCTCCTCCAGCGAAGCCTCGCGCACGCGCAGCGCGTGCTCCAGCTTCACGATCCGCTCCGGGTTCAGCCCGAGCCGATCGTCGCCGTCCAGCGCGCCGGGATGGTCCGCCAGGCGGTACTCCGCCAGCGCGAGTCGCATCGCCAGCACCGACGGGGCGACGGGCGTCGCCACGAAATCGTCGATTCCCGCCTCCGCCATCGCCCGCACCCGCTCAGGAACCGCCGTCGGATGGATGATCACCAGGTAGGCGGAGCGCCCGGGCGCGGAGCCGCGGATCGCCCGGCAGAGGGCGAGCCCATTGGAGTCGGGCAGCTCGTGCGAGACGATGACCAGCGGGTAGGGCGCCGCGCCGTACAGCTCCAGCGCCTCGACGGCGGTCCCGGCGCTGCTTACGCGCCAGCCCCGCTGCAGGAGGGCTGCGTGCAACTGGCTTCGTTCCGCCGAATCGACGGCCAGTAGCGCTCGCATGTAGCGGATTTCGAGGCGTGCAACAGGCGATGGTCGACGACGAGCGATCCGGGACTTCCCAGCCGGCCGAAGCCGCAAGGTAGACCTCGGGGCGGGTGGAAGCAAGAACGGAAGCCAGGCAGCCCGGTCAGAGCGCGCCCCGGACGGGACAGATCGCGAAGCCTTCACTCACAAGCGCCCGATGCACGCTCCAAGCGAGGTACACCACCCCCGGCGTGTCTCCGTGTATACAGATCGTGTCCACCCGCACCTCGACTTCACCACCGTCTACCGTTTCGACCTTCCCCGCCCGCGCCATGCGTAGCGTCCGCCGCACTGCCTCCGCGGGGTCCGTGACAAGCGCACCGGGAGCGGCACGGGGAACCAGCGTGCCATCGGTCCGGTAGCCCCGGTCCGCGAAAACCTCGCTCGCCGTCCGCAGCCCCACCCGCTCGCCCGCCGCCAGTAGACAGCCGCCGGAAAGCCCGAATAGCACGAGCCTCGCGTCCAGGTCGTGAACCGCGCGGGCGACGGCTTCGGCGACCGCCGCGTCGGTCGCGGCGAGGTTGTACAGGGCGCCATGCGGCTTCACGTGTGACAGCGTGCTGCCGCAGGCGGTCGCAACTTCCGCGAGGGCAGTTACTTGCTCCCTCACCAGCCGGTACGCTTCCTCCGGCGTGACTTCGACCGCGCGGCGGCCGAACCCTTCCGGGTCGGCCATGCCCGGGTGTGCTCCGACTGCGACGCCGCGCGCGACGGCGAGCGTCACGGTCGCCCGCATTGTCGCGGCGTCACCCGCGTGCCCGCCGCAGGCGATGCTGGCCGACGAGACGTGCTCGAGGATCTCGGCGTCGTAGCCAGCGCCTTCGCCGACGTCACAGTTCAGGTCGATCGTGGTCACGTGCGCGATGGGTGCTGGAGGGCCACGGCCTGCCGCAGCAGCTCAAATCCGCGCTCACGAGCGAGTAGCTCGGACTGGGCCCCTTCCAGTGAGCAGGGTCGGAAGCGGACGGTGTCTCCAGGCCTCAACTGCGCTAGCAGGGGAAGATCCGCCGTGGCCACTTCGCCGACCCGCGGATATCCCCCGGTCGTCGGACGGTCCGCCATCAGCACGATCGGGTTCCCGTCTGGCGGAAGCTGAACGGTCCCGAAAACCACCGCCTCGGATAGCAGCTCGATCGGCTCGGTCAGCTCCAGGCGAACCCCGGTCAGCCGATAACCCATGCGGTCCGACTCGCTGCTGACGCGGAAGGGCGACCGGAAAAGCTCCTGCCGCGACTGGTTCGTTAGTCCATCCACGTGCGCCCCCGGGAGGAGCCGTATCGTCGGATTCGCGGAATAATCCGGCCGAAGCGACACCCCGACCCCCGAGTGCGCGACGACCACGGCTCCCGGACGCCCCGCCAGGGCGGCGGCGATCCGCTCGGACAGCGGCGACGGCGATCCGCAGCGCAGCAAGTCGTCGTTCCGCAGGGCACGCCCCTCGACCCCTCCGATCCCCGCGCGGAGCAGCGTGCTACGGCTCCCGAGCACCTGCGGCACCGCCAGACCTCCCGCGACCGCGAGGTATCCGCGGCAACCAGGCGCGCCGCCGCGGAAGGTGAGGGATGTGCCGGCGAGCAGGCGCGCGGCGTGCCAGTTCGGGAGATCCACCCCATCGGCCGTGGCGCGCAGGTCCGCCCCCCCCGCCGCCACCAGCGCATCGGCTTCGAGGCGGGCCGTGAATCCGCCGAGGGTGATCTCCAGCCCGGCATCAGCCTCGCTGTTGCCGACCAGCAGGTTCGCCACGCGCAGCGCGAATGGGTCCATCGCTCCACCGCCCGGCACCCCGTACCGCTGGTGCGCGTGTCGTCCCAGGTCCTGCACCGTGGTGAGCAGCCCTGGCTCGACGACCCGCAGCGTCACGCGCCCTCCGCGAGGTCCCGGAACTGGTCGGCCGAGATCGCCTCGAACCGGACCCTGTCTCCCGTCCGCAGCAGGGTCGGCCGCTCGGCCTCCGGGGTGAACAGCCGAAGCGGCGTTCTGCCGATCAGATGCCAGCCTCCGGGAGAGACGATCGGGTACACGCCGGTCTGGCCCCCGCCGATACCCACGCTGCCGGCGGGGACCGCGGCGCGCGGCGTCGACCGGCGCGGAACCGCGACGCGCTCGTCGAGGCCGCCGAGGTAGGCGACCCCCGGCAGAAAGCCGATCATGTGCACCAGGTAGTCGCCGGCGACGTGCAGGCGGACCACTTCGTCCGGCGAAAGCCCAGCGCGATTCGCGACCTCGTCCAGATCTGCTCCCATCTCGCCGCCGTAGCAGACGGGGATCTCCACCGTCCGCGGACTGGGAAGCTCCTCCTCGCGGACGCCCTCCAGCGCTTCCCGGATGGCCGCCGACATCGTCTCGTACGGACGCGCGCCAAACGCCGCTGGATCGTAATGTACTGCCACGGTCGCGAAGGCAGGCACACACTCCACCATTCCGGCGATCGGCCGCGCATCGAGTCTTGCGCTTACGGCTCGAACCCGACGGTGCGTCGCTTCGTCGGCGCTGTCGCCGACAGTGATCAGGAGCGCGCCATCCCCGAGTGGGGAGAGGAGGAAGTGCAAAGGACAATCCGAAACGGTGAATGATGATGAATGATGAATGATGTACCACGGATTCCTGCCGACGGACGGCGACCGGTCAGGCGCGCGTTATGCGGCCGGGCCAGCTACGCTGACGTAATTCATCATTCATCAATTGGCTCCGTGCTCACCGCGCCTCTCGCCGTGAAGTTCTGCTCGCTCGCGCTCGCTCACGTGGAGCGCGAGTACCCGAGTAAACTGGACCACGTCCTGTCTGGGGACCAGGACGTGCGCGGCCCGCGCGAGCTGCACCCCGTGTTCTACGGCAGCTTCGACTGGCACTCCTGCGTGCACGGGTACTGGCTTCTCGCGCGCCTCTATCGCCGCTTCCCAGCCGACGTGCCGGCGGACCGGGTGCGCGAGGTGATCGGCAGGAACCTCACGGAGTACAACGTCGGTGTCGAGCTGGCGTACCTGACGGACCCGGGGCACGCCGGATTCGAGCGGCCGTACGGCTGGGCCTGGCTGCTGATGCTGGCAGCGGAGCTCGCGCGTCACGAGACGCCGGAGGGCCGGCTCTGGCGCGCGGCGCTCGCTCCGCTCGCCGATGAGATCGTGATCGCCTTCCGCCGCTACCTGCGGAAAGCGGAGTACCCGGTCCGCTCGGGAACGCATTCCAGCACCGCGTTCGCCATCGCGCTGGGGCTGGAGTACGCAGGCGTTGTGGGCGACGAGAGCTTCGCGGAGCTGCTCAGAGGAAA
Source organism: Gemmatimonadota bacterium (assembly GCA_019348265.1). Taxonomy (GTDB): domain Bacteria; phylum Gemmatimonadota; class Gemmatimonadetes; order Longimicrobiales; family Longimicrobiaceae; genus JAHWJV01. The sequence continues at coordinate 7,352 of JAHWJV010000036.1, read as the reverse complement.
GGCGCGGGAGTGGTACGGCGGCGATGAGGATGCACGCGTCTGGGAGCCCGGAGGGGACGACTTTCTGTCGGCGACGCTGATGGAGGTGGAGTGCATGCGCCGCGCGCTTCCGGCCCAACAGTTCGCGCCGTGGCTCGGACGCTTTCTCCCCAGGCTCGCCGAGCAGGAGCCCACCGCCCTCTTCACACCGGCTCGTGTGAGCGACCGTTCGGACGGCAAGATCGCGCATCTGGACGGGCTCAATCTGAGCCGGGCGTGGTGCTGGGGCTCGCTCGCGCAACTATGGCCGGGCGGAGACCCACGGCGGGAAGCGGCGCTTAGCGCGGCATCGCGGCACCTGGCGGTGAGCCTGCCCTGGGTCGCCGGCGAGTACGCGGGCGAGCACTGGCTCGCCACTTTCGCACTCCTGGCGCTGGAAGCGGTCGCCGAGGCTCAGTTACCGAGCCGCGGGCATGATCACTTCATGCGGAGTCGCCACGGCAGGCGAGGGGGCGGGGGAGAGTGTGTAGGCGAGCGAGAGTAGCCTGCGAGCTTCTTCCACCGCATCGTCCGTGCGGGCGTGAATCTCCACGAGCGGCTCCCCTACCTCGACGCGCTCGCCCGTCTTCTTCAAGAGGACGACGCCGACAGCCGGATCGACATCGTCGGTCTTCTGCCGCCGGCCCGCTCCGAGCGCGAGAGCGGTATCCGCGATGCCGCGCGCGTCGACGCGGGCGACCCAGCCGGCCTCCGGCGCAGCCCAAACGGAGACCACCGGCGCGGTGGGCAGGCGTGATAGGTCGGAGAAGACACTCGTGTCGCCGCCCTGCACCGCGACGAGCCGTTCGAACCGCTCCAGCGCGGCACCCGACCTGTAACGTTTCTCCAGGAACGCTCTGGCTTCCACCGCGTCGGCCGCATCGCCTGCGAGGAGCAGCAGCCGAGTGCCAAGCTCGAGCGCGAGGTCCCGGAGATCGCCGGGGCCGTCGCCCCGCAGCGTCTCGATCGCCTCACGGACCTCCAGGGCGTTCCCTACCGTGCGCCCGAGCGGCTCCTCCATCGAGCTGAGCACGGCTCCGACCCGCCGTCCGGCGCCCTCACCGATCCGCACCATGGCGTGAGCCAAGGCCCGCGCGTGCTCCACTTGGCGCATGAACGCGCCGGAGCCGTACTTCACGTCGAGCACGATCGCTCCGGCGCCGCCCGCGATCTTCTTGGACATGATGCTGCTTGCGATGAGCGGCAGCGAATCCACAGTACCGGTCACGTCGCGGAGCGCGTACAGGAGCCCATCCGCGGGGACCAGGGTGGCGCTCTGCCCGACGAGCGCGCACCCGATCTCGTCGATCTGGCGGCGCAGCTCGTCGATCGACAGGTCGACCGAGAAGCCCGCGATTGATTCCAGCTTGTCGAGTGTTCCGCCGGTGTGTCCCAGCCCCCGACCCGACATCTTCACGAAGGGGAGCCCGGCAGCCGCCATCAGCGGCACGAGCACCAGCGAGGTCTTGTCACCCACCCCGCCGGTGCTGTGCTTGTCGACGGGCAGGCGAGGGAGGTGCGACCAGTCCAGCGTCGCGCCGCTCTCCACCATGCAGAGGGTGAGCGCGAGCGTCTCCCCGTCGGTCATCCCCTGGAAGTACACGGCCATCAGCCACGCCGCGATCTGGTAGTCTGGTATCTCCCCGTTCACCAGGCCTCGCAGCAGAAGCCGAATCTCGTCAGGCGTCAGTGCCTCCCCATGCTTCTTCCGCTCGATGAGCGCGACCACGCTGAGTGACGAATCGCTCATCGCGCCCCGCCGAGCCGCTCGCTCCCGAACGCGCCGGGGAGAAGCGCCGAGACCTTCGTCTCCACTGCCGCACCTGCTCCACCCGGCATGATCACGGTCATCTCCGGCCCCAGCTCGTGAAGGATCTGGCGGCAGCTCCCGCAGGGGGGGCAGGCGACGTCGTCCTCGGGACCGACCACGGCGATTGCCTGAAAGGTGCGCGCGCCCTCGGAAACCGCCTTCGACATGGCCGTCCGCTCCGCGCAGGTGGTCAGCCCGTATGAAGCATTCTCCACGTTTACGCCCGTGAAGATCCGCCCATCCTCCGCCAGGAGGGCCGCTCCCACCGGGAAGTGGCTGTACGGCGCGTACGCGTTCGCCCGCGCCTGGCGTGCCAGCTCCAGCAGCTGCTCCGCGCGGCCGCGCCCCAGATCGCTCCCCTCGGTTTCCCCCATCGTCTGCCTTTCCGCCGCCGGCGGTTGGTAGGGCCGACCCGGCTCGGCGCGTATCAGGCGCCGTCCAGGCTACGGTGGAAGCGGTCGCTCACCTCGCGGAGCACCCGCTCGATCGCGTCCTTCGGCTGCGGGAAGAACAACGCGTCCGACAGGCCGTTCAGCGCCGACCGAACGCCGGTGAACTGGTCGGCGAAGCGGACGAACAGGTCGCCGAGCCCATACTGCAGCGCCATCTGCATCCCCGCCGCGCTGCGAAAGCCCGCGGCCCCCATCTCGTCGTAGTACGAGAGCGGCGGAGCCGCGCGCCGGTTCACTCGATACGTGATGTGGTCGGGGAAGATCCCGCCCATCCAGAGCGCCAGGTTGCCCAGATGCGCACGCAGCTCGAACTCCCGCTCCCCCCGTGCGCGCTCCAGCTCTATCAGGATGTCCGCCAGGTACATGCTCGTGGGTAGCGGCTCCTCGCTCCGCGGCGCGCGGCCCACGCGGCCGAACTCCAGGAGCACCGCCGCGGTGTAGTCGGCCAGCTGACGGTCGAGGATCTCCCGCTCCATCAGCGCGTGGCGGACGAGGAGGTAAAACACCAGGGGAGCGGGCGCGGTGTCCACGCCGCGGCGGCGCAGCAGTGCGCGGACCAGTGCCGGGTCGTCCATCAGGGCGTCGATGCCGTGCTCCCGAAGCCGGTTCTCACCTTCGCGCCCGGCGAGCGAGATCAGGAACTCCGCCTCGGGTCTCCCGAACGAGGCTCTCACATTCGGTAGGATCATCAACCCTCCTTACGAAGTGGACGTCGCGCTGCCTCCCCATTGTACCGGCCCGTGCCCTCCCGGAGTTCCATCCACGGCAAGGGGAGTTCCACCGGCGCGCCGCTTGCGCTGCCGGGCGCGTCGACCGCTCCCTCGAACCACCCCTTGCACCGTCCCATGATCCGCTACGGACCCGCAGGCTGGGACTACGCCGACTGGAAGGGAATCGTTTACCCCGACCCGAAGCCGAAAGGCTTCGATCCGCTCGAATACCTGGCCGGCTACTTCGACACCATCGAGGTGAACTCCACCTTCTACCGCCCCGCCGCTCCCACCTCGGCCGAGTCGTGGCTGCGCCGGGTCGGGCACAACCCGAACTTCAGATTCACGGCGAAGTTGTGGAAGCGCTTCACGCACGAGCGGAAGGAGGCGTGGACGGCGGACGAGGTCGCGCAGGTGAGGGCGGGACTCGACCCCATGCTGGAAGCCGGGCGTCTCGGAGCCCTGCTCCTTCAGTTTCCGTGGTCCTTCCGCCGCAACGATGAGAGTCGCGAGTGGCTGGACGACCTGGCCCGCACCTTCACGGACTTTCCGCTCGTCGTCGAGGTCCGACACGCTTCCTGGAACGAGCCGGCATTTTTCCGCGCGCTGGCCGATCGGGGCATCGGCTTCGTCAACATCGACCAGCCGGTCTTCAAGGACTCGATCCGCCCGACGGCGCACGTCACCGCAGCGACCGGCTACGTCCGCGTCCACGGCCGAAACTATCAGGACTGGTGGCGGGAAAAGGCCGCGCCTCACGAGCGCTACGATTATCTCTACTCCGCGGACGAGCTCGAGCCCTGGGCCGCTCGGGCAGGCGAGATCGCCGAAGATCCGGCGACCGAGGAGGTGTTCATCGTCACGAACAACCACTACCAGGGCAAAGCCGTCACGAACGCGCTGATGCTCCAGTCCATGGTCGAGAAGAAGCCGGTTCCCGCACCGGAGCCGCTGTTCGAGCGGTACGGAAAGATCCTGGAGGGGTACGCCGTCCCCACGGCCCCGCGGGACGCCTGACCACCAGTCGCGTAACTCGCGGTCGCCGGCACCTCGAGACCGCGCCGGCGAGCCTCACCTCAACCAGCCGCCCGGACGCATGCGGATCGCCAAGTGGATCGGCCTCATTCTCGTCTTCCTGGTAGTGGCGCTCTTCGCGCTCATCGGCGCGCTGCACACCTTCCGCGGCACGCCGGTCAGCCACGTGCGCGCTATCGGTGACGGGCACGCGCCGCCAACCTTCGCCGACTCGACGCACCGTGCGACCGTCGCGCTGCTCACGGGCATCCGCTTCGAGGCGGGGAATCGCGTCGACGTTCTGCTGAACGGGAACGAGACCTTTCCGAAGCTCTGGAGCGACATCCACTCGGCTCGGAGGTCGGTGACCCTTCGGCTGTATTTCATCCTCCCGGGCGCAGTGGCGGAGTCGCTGCACGTCGTGCTGGTGGAGCGCGCGCGCGCCGGCGTCCCGGTCTTCCTGCTTTATGACGCGATCGGGAGCAGTTTCAGGGACGGATACCTCGAATCTCTGCGGCGCGGTGGGGTCCGCGTCGCGGGTTTCCGCCCGGTCCGCTGGTACGACGTCTATCGCGCACAGAACCGCTCGCATGTGCGGGCCGTAATCGTGGACGGGCGCGTCGCGTACACGGGTGGGTTCGGCATCGACGAGCCCTGGCTGGGGGACGGCCGCCATCTGGAACAGTGGCGCGAGACGAACGTGCGCTTCATGGGACCCGCCGTTGCGCAGCTTCAGTCCGTGTTCATAGCCGGCTGGGCGGAGGCAACTGGGGAGCTCGTCACCGGACCCGTCTTCTTCCCGCCGTCGGAACCGGCTGCAGGGGGGATACGTAGCGCGGGCGTGCTCTTCACCTCCCCTACGACTGGGAGCACGCCCGCCGAGCGCTTTCTCGCGCTCTCCATCGGCAGCGCCGCGCGTTCGCTCTACATCACCAACGCATACTTCGTCCCGGACGACGACCAGCGCCGCCTCCTGATCGCGGCGGCTCGGCGCCGCGTGGACGTACGCGTCCTCACCGCGGGCAGGCACACCGACATGCCCGCCGCGCGGCTCGCCGGCCGGCGCAACTATGAAGAGCTCATCGCCGGCGGGGTTCGCCTCTACGAGTACCAGCCCACCATGCTGCACGCGAAGACACTGGTCGTCGATGGCACCTGGTCCAGCGTCGGGACGATGAACTTCGACAACCGCTCGGCGGCTCTGAACGAAGAGTCGAACTTGGTGGCATACGATGCGCCGCTCGGCGCCCGCCTCGATTCCATCTTCGCGCGGGACCTGCGGTACGCGCGCGAACTGAGCCAGGCCGAGCTCCGGCGCCGGGGCTGGATCGACCGCGCGCTCGAGATCGGGGCGAGCGCCTTGAACCGGATGCTGTAGGCACCGCCCGCGCGCTAACGAGGATCCAGGGTCCTGCCGAGACTCACGACGTGGATCGAGGCGCCACCCCGCGCCGCCTTCTCAGATAATCCGACCTCGCACTCCCCAGTCCTCGTGCCGCACACCTGGTCCGCCAGCCAACCGCTCAGCATTCAGCTCGCCGACGACACGCAGCTTGCCTCTCCGCTCGGACAGGTGGGCGACAGCGCTCTGATCGCGGCGCTCACCAGCGAGAACGAGAGATTGGCCGCCGCTCTCGCCTACAGCGACACGCGGCACCGGCGCCTGGTCGCTACCTGCCCGCTCCCCATCTACAGCCTCGATCGTGAGGGCAGGGTGACCGACGCCAACCAGGCCGCGGCCGACCTGACCGGTCGAACGGTGAACGAGCTCCTCGGGACCTCCTTCCGTGAACTCGTCGCTCCGGAAGACCTGGAGTGCGTCAACGCCGCCTTTGAGTCGAGCATGACCGGCGACGCCCCCGCCGACATCGAGTGCCGCCTGGTCAGGCCTACCGGAGAGCGGCGCTTCGTCCAGCTCACGCGCGCGCCCATCGAGAGCAACGGCGAGATCGTCGGTGTGCAGGGCATCGGCCGCGATCTGACGGAGGAGCGCGCCCGCGAGGCTCAGTTCCGCCGCGTCGAACGCATGGCCAGCGTGGCCCCGCTCCTCAGCGGCGTCTGCCACGAGCTGAACAATCCGCTGACCTCCATCAAGAGCTTCGCCGAGTTCCTCCTGCTCGATGAACGGTCGCCGGAAGATCAGGAAGCGCTGGAGATCGTCGCGCGTGAAGCCGAGCGCGCGGCCAAGATCGTCTCCGACCTCCGCGTGGTCGCGAGGCAGAGCCAGGAAGCCGCCTCCACGTCGGTAATGGTCGACCTGAACGAGATCGTCGCTCAGGCCGTCGCGGCGCGCCGCTCCACACTCGAGGCCTCTTCGATCGAGGTCCAGCTGGACCTCGCCCCGGACCTCATCCACGCCTGGGCCGTTCGGCCGCAGATCGAGCAGGTGCTCGCTCATCTGCTCACCAACGCCACCCAGGCGATGCGCCACCAGACAGAGCCGCGCTGCATCACCCTCAGCACCTACCCCGGCGACCTCGGCGTCGTCCTGCAGGTGGCCGACACCGGCCCGGGCATACGCGGCGAGGACCAGAACCGCATCTTCGATCCATTCTGGACCACCAAGGAGCCGGGGGAAGGCACCGGGCTCGGGCTGAGCCTGGTCAACAGTATCGTCACGGATCATGGGGGCCGCATTCGCGTGGACAGCGATATCGGCGCCGGCGCGACCTTCATAGTCGAGCTCCCGGCGGCAGAAGAGGCGCCCACGGTCGCCGGCCCTTCGGAAGCGCAGGTCGCCGCCCGCCGCAGCCTTCGCGTTCTCGTGGTGGACGACGAGGCCGCCATCCGCGCCTCCCTGACCCGATACCTCGAGCGCCGCGGGCATGCCGTGGAGCAGGCCGACGAGGGTGGCGCCGCGCTCGGCCTGCTCGACGCCTCCACCGGGCAAGCCTCGTTCGACGTCATCGTGGCGGATCTGCGGATGCCAGGGCTGGACGGGCAGCGCTTCGTCGCGAAACTACGCCAAAGGAGCGACGGTCTCGAACACCGCGTGATCTTCATCACCGGCGACGCGGAGAGCCCCGACGTCGAGCAGTTCCTGCGCGACTCGGGCGCGCCCGTCGTCTGGAAGCCCTTCGAGCTCGCGGAAGTCGCCCAGATCGTGGAAGCCCACGCCGGTATGTCCGTGCAGTAGTACGTTTTGGCCCATCCGGTCGCGCTGGCCGGCATCAATCTCGCAGCTTCCTGGAAGCTGCGAGATTTTTCGTTTCCACCAATTTCAGGTTTGGCGCACTTTCCTACTTGACGTCGTGTAAGCTCCATAGCCAAATTGGTCGGGCAGTAGACTATGCGCTGGCTTTTGGCTCGCAGATCACCAACACGAGCGGCTCGCCACCTGTCTACTGT
>JAHWJV010000369.1 GCA_019348265.1 Gemmatimonadota bacterium | reverse complement strand
CGGCCCGGGGGGCCGCGTGTTTTTTTTCGTCCCGGCGGTGCGTCACGTTCCCGGGCCGCCGCGCGTCCTGGTTTCGGGCCCGCGCGCCGGGCCGATCGTGCCAACGCCGGACCGGAAAGGAGGGGGAAGGGCCGTGCCGGAGCCGCGCGGCCGACGGGTACCAGCTTCGGGCGGGTGTTGTTCCGGCATCGTCGGTCTACCTGTGGGTCGACACGAAACCAGGAGAATGGCAGGATGACAAGACTTCGTGTGCTGATTGCGGTGGTCCTTGCCCTGGCGCTCGCGCCCGTGGCGGCCGTCGCGCAGGCGGGAACCGTCCGTGGACGGGTGGTCGAGCAGGGCTCGAACAACCCGCTGCAGGGCGTCTCGGTATCCGTGGTCGGCGGAAGCCAGACCGTGGTCACCAACCAGGAGGGCCGCTTCGTCCTCACCAACGTGCCCGTCGGCGCGCGCACCCTTCGCGCGGCCCGCATCGGCTACGGGGCGCAGACGCGCTCCGTGACCGTCGGCGCCGAGCCGGTCGAGGTGAACTTTTCCCTCGGCACCGACGTGCTGGGCCTCGACGAAATCGTCGTCATCGGCTACGGCCAGGTGGAGCGGCGGCGCGCCGGCGGCGGCGCCATTTCGTCCATCCGTCCGGAAGAGGTGACGCAGAGCACCACCACCGCTTCGGTCGAAAACGTGCTGCAGGGCCGGGTGAGCGGCGTGCAGGTGCAGCAGAACTCGGGGGTCCCGGGGTCCGCCATCTCGGTCCGCGTCCGCGGCGCATCGTCGATCTCGGCCGGGAACGAGCCGCTGTACGTGATCGACGGCGTGCCGGCCATCCAGGGCGACTTCTCTCTGCTGAACATCGGCCAGACGCAGAGCATCAGCGCCCTCTCGAGCCTGAACCCGAGCGAGATCGAAAGCATCGAGGTGCTCAAGGACGCCTCGGCGGCGGCGATCTACGGGTCGCGCGCTTCGAACGGCGTCGTGCTGGTGACGACCAAGCGGGGCCGTGCCGGCAGCCGGCCCGACATCCGCGTCCAGTCGTACGTCGGCACGCAGTCGGCGTGGCGGCAGCCCGCGTTCCTGAATGCCCAGCAGTACGTGGAAGTCCAGAACGAAGCCATCTTCAACGACTACAAGATCGAGAACTTCTACGGCTTCGACAACGACGCCCTCCCGAGCTGTGACGCCGTCATCGGCGACGCCCCCTGCAACGTCCAGGAGTTCGAGGGCGGGGTCGACACCGACTGGATCGACGAGATCCTCCGGCCGGCAGCCATCAGCAACGTCTTCGCCTCGGTTTCCGGCGGCTCCGAGCGGGCGCGCTACTACGTGAGCGGCGCCCGGTTCAATCAGGGGGGAATCGTGGGCAGCTACGGGTTCGAGCGCATGAACGGGCGCATGAACCTGGACTACACGGCGAGCGACCGCCTGGTCCTGGGCACCAGCGTGGGGCTTACGCGCGGCGTGATCGACCGCACGCGCGGAGACAACACGATCTACGGGCCGTTCGCGAACGCCATCGCCAGCGCTCCGACCGACCGCGTGTTCATGGACGACGGCTCGTACAACCTGGCGACGCGCTACTATGAGAACCCCGTCGCACTCGACCGGGAAAACCGGGCCGAGGAGCGCTCGGTTCACATCCTGGGGAACGCCTTCGCCGACTACCGCCTCATGGAAGGCGTCTCGGCCCGCCTGAACACGGGCCTCGACATGTACTCGCTACGCGGCTACATGTACGAGTCGGCGCTCGTGGGCGCGGCCAAGGCTTCCGGCGGCTCCGGCGAGGTCGGCAACTCGTACGTGACGAAGGTGCTGCTGGAAGGAACCGTGAACTTCCAGCGCGAGTTCGGCGACCGGCACGCGTTCTCGGGCGTGGTGGGCAGCAGCTACGAGGACAACGACCAGGAGTTCAACCAGGTGCTGGGCCAACAGTTCCCCACCGGCGACTTCCGCCAGCTGGCCTCCGCCTCGACCATTACGGGCGGCGACGCCAGTGTAACGGAGAACACGCTGCAGTCGGTGTTCGGCCGCGTGCAACACACGTTCGCGGACCGTCTCACCACGACCTTCAACATCCGCGCGGACGGCTCGTCGCGCTTCGGCGAGAACAACCGGTGGGGCGTGTTCCCGTCGGCCGCGGTGCTGTACCGCTTCGGCGACTCGCCCCTGCTGCAGGGCGGCTTTCTGAGCGACCTCGCCGTGCGCGCGTCGTACGGCCGCACGGGCAACCAGGAGGGGCTCGGCAACTTCGCCTCCCGAGGGCTGTTCTCCGGCGGGGCCAACTACGGCGACCGGCCGGGGCTTCGTCCGCAGCAGCTCGCCAACCCCGACCTGAGCTGGGAAAAGACCGACCAGCTCAACGTGGGTGGCGACGTCGCATTCCTGAGCGACCGCCTGGGCCTGAGCTTCGACTGGTACAACAAGCACACCTCGGACCTGCTGCTCAACCGGCCGATCCCGCTCACCACGGGCTTCGCCCAGATCACCGAGAACATCGGCGAGATGCGCAACCGGGGCTGGGAACTGGCCGCGCGCGCCCAGGTGCTCCGGCCGGCCTCGGCCCGGGGCTTGTCGTGGATGACGGAATTCAACGTCTCCCACAACGACAACGTCGTCACCAAGCTGTACCGCGACGAGCCCATCAGCGGCAGCTTCGTGGCGCGCGTCGAAGAGGGGCAGCCGCTCGGCTTCTTCTACGCCCACCGCATGGTCGGCATCTTCCGCGACCCGACCAAGATCTGCACCGATGCCAGCGGCGTCTCCTGCCTGGCCAACGGCACCGCGTTCCAGCACAAGCGCACGCAGGTGGGCGACGTGCAGTTCGCCGACGTGAACGGCCGTGACCCGGTCACCGGCAAGCTCACGGGCCTGCCGGACGGACTCATCACGGCGGACGACCGCGTGAAGGTGGGCGATCCGTGGCCGGAGTACCAGGGCGGCTGGACCAACACCCTGGAGTTCGCCGTCTTCGACATAACGGTGTTCACCCAGTTCTCGCAGGGCAACGACGTGTACAACGGGAACCGCGAGTACACCGACGCCTTCGGCACCTTCGAGGACAACAACACCATCAACGCGCTGGACCGGTTCATCCCGGGAGTGAACGAGGACACCAACCAGCCGCGCGCCACGATCGACGACCCGAACACCAACCGGCGTGCCTCGAGCCGGTTCGTCGAGGACGGCTCGTACGTGCGCGTCAAGAACCTGGTGTTCGGCTACAACGTGCCGGCCTCCATGGCCTCGCGGCTGGGTACGAGCAACCTGCGGCTGTACGTGCAGGCCCAGAATCTTTACACCTGGACCAAGTACAGCGGCTTCGACCCCGAGGTCAACTTCAGCGGTGCCACGAGCATCACCCGCGGAATCGACTTCTACACCCTCCCGCAGGCGCGCACTGTGTCGGTGGGCCTGAATTTCGGCTTCTGACGTGGAGACGAAGACAGCCATGAAACTGAAACTGCTCGGGCTCTTTGCGGCGGCGGCCTTGGCCGCCGGCTGTGACGACCCGCTCAACGTACAGCCGCAGCAGTCGCTTCCGCGCGAGGAAGCCCTGAACTCCGCCGAGGAGATCCGGGTGGCGGTGAACGGCATCTACGACGCCCTGCAGTCCGACGGCGCGTACTCCCGGAACCTGCTGCTCTATCCGGACCTGTACACCGACAACCTGCGGTTCACCGGAACGTTCACCACGGACAGCGAAGTGTTCGTCCGCGACATCCGGTCTAGCAACGCGGCTATCAGCGGCATCTGGGGCGCCGCGTATACGGCCATCAACCGGGCGAACAACGTCCTGTCCGCCGCGCCCGGCGTGGCCGACCTGCCGACGGCGGAAGGCGCGGTGCTCATGGGTCAAGCTCGCTTCATCCGCGCCCTCAGCTACATGAACCTCGTCACCCTGTTCGGCGGGGTTCCGCTGGTGCTCGATCCGGTCTGGGTGATCGACCCCAGCGTGAACGTGGCGCGCGCCAGCGAGTCGGCGGTGTGGGCACAGATCGAAGCCGACCTGAACGCGGCCATCGGGGGACTG
>JAHWJV010000368.1 GCA_019348265.1 Gemmatimonadota bacterium | reverse complement strand
CGCCGCGTGAGACGCAGATTTCCGCATGGTCACTGGTCTGAGTGTAGGCATGCTCGGGGATCGGGGTTGGTCTCTCCACTCGGGCGGAGCGTGGAGGCGGATGCTTTGGGGCCGGGAAAGAGCAAACCCTATTTGCTCCTGGGCGAGCGACCCGGCGCGCTCGATCACCCCGGAATCTTCCCGAGCAGACGGCCGAGGAGCTTGACCGCATAGATCGACGAGCGGTCGCGGGCCTCCGCCGGCTGCGGCGGGGCCGCGGCGGGAAGGCAGGCGGCCGGAAGATGGTCGAGCGCCTGGTTGTCGCCCTCTGTGGGGTGGGTGGCGATCCAGTAGAGGATCTTGATCAGCGCGTCCTTGGGGAACTCCGTCCGCAGCTGCTCGAAGACCGCGAGCGGCGCGCCCTGCTCCAGCTCCGGAATCTGCAGCAGGTCCATCGCCGCCGCGACGAAGAGGTAATTCCGCACGCGCTGAACCGGGTCCGAGACCTTCCCGGGCGCCCACTGCGGGAGCCTGGCCAGGATGCATTCGGCGCCCTCGAACGACGCGAGTCGCCCCTCCCCTATCGGTGCCACCACGCCGTCGTCCGGGGGCAGACCCACGAACACGAGATTCAGCTCGATGTCCTGCATGGTGACGTCCCGCCAGGTACGCTCAGCGGACGCGGGCGGCGCTACCGCGGGTTCCACGGCGGCGGGAGACGTTGCGGACGATCCCGGCGCGAGGGGCGGAGCGGGGGGAGCCGCAGCGGGAGCACTGTCCGCCGGGGCGGGCAACGGTGGCGCCTGCGGTGCGGCGGCACTGTCGTAAGGCTCGCCCGAGGACGCCACCCGCGTCGCGGCGGCCGCCGGGCGATCGCGGAAGGTGATCCCGGTCAGCGCGCCGGTGTCCTCTTCGGCGCGGGACAGCGTGCTCGTGGCGACGAGCCCACGCGCTTCGGCCGCTGCGCCGACGACCAGCCAGGCCGCGAGCGCGACCGCGAGCCAGCCCTTCCCGTCGCTCGCGTAGAAGCGCTGCTGCGAGTCCCACCGGAAGAGCTTCGTCCCCGCGATGCACCCAGCCGCGCCGATGAGGAGCAGCGCGAAGAGCGAGAAAACGCCGGTACCGAGCCCCTCGCCGGTGACGGTGGACTGGATGGCGTCGACCGCGTAACGGCCGGGAAAGAAGGCGGAAAGGTGCTGGGCCCAGGATGGCAGGCTGGCGAGCCGCACCGCCACGCCCCCGATCACGAGCATCGGCAGGAAGATGCACTGGCCGAGCGCCTGGACGGCCGGGACGTTGTCCGCGAGCGAGGCGATGACCAGGCCGAGCCCGAGAAACGCGAAGCAGACGAAGCTGAAGGCGAGGAAGAGGTCGAGCGGATGGGCGGGGAGCGGCATGCCGATCAGCATCGCGAGCGCGACCTGCAGGAACCCGGCACTGAGCAGGAGCAGATAGCGCGCGAGGACGGTGCTGGCGATGAGGCTGGCGGGAGCGATCGGTGTCAGCCGATAACGTCGCCAGACCCCGCGCTCCCGCTCGCTCACCAGCGCGGTCGGCAGCCCGAAGCAGGCGCCGCCGAGCGCGGTCACGGTGAGCAGCTCGCCCATATGCCGCGCGAGAGGGACCTGCTCGTAACGGTAGAGCGCCCAGAAGGCCGCCAGGAAGATCGACGGGAACAGGTAGCCGTAGAACAGGGCCATCCTGTTCCGGAAGTGGAGCCGCAGCCCGAGAGCGAGCTGGTGAAGCAAGCGGATCCTTCCGGGCCGCGGCCGTGTCCCGCGTTACCGGAGCGAGCTCAGGTACTCCACCACGTCACGGATCTCGCGGCGATTCAGGATACCGCCCATCGGCGGCATCGCCGAGATTCCGTTCACCCGGTTGGCGACGTCGCTCTTGGCGATCCGACGCGGCGTTGCCCCGGCTGCCTGGACGGTGACGGACGCATCGTCCTCCTCCGTGAGCGCGCCGGCCACCGTCTGCCCGTTCCGCAGCGTGACCGTCACGGTACCGAACCCCGGCGCTATGCGCGCGCTCGGGGCGACGAGCGACTCGAGAAGCTGCTCCCGGGTAAGTCGAGCGCCGATCCCGTTGAGAGCGGGACCGACGTTCCCGCCGACGCCGCCGCCCAGGGTGTGGCAGCGCGTACACTGGGCGCCCGGGTGCTGGTTCACGACCCGCTGCCCCGCCCTGGCCTCGCCGCCGCGCAGCGCCTCCGCGTACGCCACGGTGGCGGCCGCGTTGGCCCTCGCCTGGTCGAAGCCGCGGAGCCGGGCGTTCAGCGGCTCCGAGTTGGCGGCGCGCGCCGCCTCGATCACGTCGAGCTGGATCTCCGGAGCGATGCTGCCGCGCTCGAGGCGGTCCACCAGCCGGGTGAGAACCTCGCGCCCCGTCGCGCCCTGCTGCCTCCCCAACTCCGCGAGCGCCGCCTGCTGCTCACCGACGGTCCCTCTCTCGATCAGCGAGGCCAGCATCTCCGACTGCGTCGCCTCGGGCAGCGCCAGCGACGACATCAATGCCAGCGCGGCCGTGCGCACGGTCGGATCCGCATCCGCGAGCGCGGTCCGGACCGCCTGCTCGCTCCGGTTGTCGCCCATCGCCGCGAGCGCACGCAGCGCCGCGATCCGCACCTGCGGCTCGCCACTGCTGACCTTCGCGAAGAGGGTAGGCGCCGCCTCGCGGAGACGGAGCCGCCCAACGGCGTCGGCGAGCGCCACCTGCACGGTCGCGCTCCCGCTGCTGAAGAGCGGCTCGACGATGGCCGCGAGCGCCGCACGCGCGATGGCGCTATCGCGCACCACCTGCCCGCGCGGGAAGCCGTCCACCCGGTCGAGCACGGACGGCTTCGGCCAGACGCCGAGCGTCGCGAGCGCCTCCGCGCGCAGGGTGTCGTTCGCTCCGGGCCGGACGGCGAACGCCGCGACCCGCCCGGCCGCCTCCGCCGTGCCGACGCGGAGGTTCGCGTTGATGGCGCGCCGGATCAGCGGCTCACCGCGGAAGCGCGTGTCCTCCAGCGTCGCCGCCAGCTGCGGCAGTGCAGCCTCGATCGACTCGTCGTCGTTGATCGCCCGCGCCGCCTCCGCCACGATGTACTCGTCCGCATCGCGTAGGAAGGTCGCGACGCCCGGGTCGCGGAGGTGCCGCAGCGCCACGACCGCGGCGGAGCGTACCGCGCGCGATTGGTCGCTCGAGAGCGCCACCAGCGGAGCCGACTCGCCGATCCGGGCGAGCGCGGTCGCCCCCGCCTGCCGGAGCATCACGTCGGCATCGTTGTTGGCCCGCAGCATCGCCACGATCGGCTGCACGGCAGGTTCATGTCCGATGCGGCCCAGAGCCTCGGCCGCGAAGAAGCGCGGCCGCGCCTCGGCGTCCATCAGGAGCGGCGTCAGCGCCCGGGCCGCGGCCGCGTAACGCAGGTCTCCCAGCAGCTTCGCCGCCTGCGCCCGGATCTCGGGATCGGCGTCCGACAGCAGCGGGACGATCGACCTCAGGTGCCGCGCGTCCTTCCGGGCGAGCTGACCGATCCCCCAGATGGCGTGGACTCGCGCGAGCTGGTTCTCGCGCTGCCGAACCACCGCGAGGAACGGATCCACCGACCCGCGATCGGCGAGCTCGAACTGAGCCTTCTGCCGCACCCGCCTGTCCACGTGGGCGAGCAGCGAAACGACCTCGGGCAGGGCGCGACCGCGCAGCGTTCCCGCGATCAGCGCGCGGGTCGCCGCCCGCGCCGACGGCGGCCGTGAGGGCCGCGAAGGCGTCGAGGCCGCGGTTGCGGGCCTCGAGCTCGCGCGCGCGCCGCCGTTCCCGCTCGTCGCTGGCGCGCAGGCGCTCGGCCTGCTCGCGTCGCTGCGTGGCGACGCCGGGCTCGTCGCCGCAGCGACGGCGCCCGGAGCCGGACGCCTCCTGGGGCTGCAGGCGGCCCTGCTCGCCGTCGCCGTCCTTTCCGCCCGCCGACCCGGTAGCGGGGTCGTCGCGGGGCTCGCCCTCCTGCTCGTCGTCGGCGTGGAAGGAGCGCGGGCGCACCCCGGCGAGGCCGACGGGCCCCTGGGCG
>JAHWJV010000367.1 GCA_019348265.1 Gemmatimonadota bacterium | reverse complement strand
CGTCTGCCTCGGTAAGTTCGGTTGGGACCAGGGGCTACGGACCCTGCGCGCGGCCGGACGTCCGGTTCCCATGCCGGCTCCGCGGTTCGGCCACGCCGCGACCGCGCGGATCGGCGAGCGGCTGGCCCTCATTGGATCGTACCATCCGAGCCAGCAGAACACCTTCACCGGCCGGCTCACCGCAGCCATGCTGGATGAGGTGTTCGCGAAGGCGCGAGAGGCCATCGGCGGGTGAACGGTTGCGTCCCGCCGGGGCGCTGCCGATATTCGCGGGTGCCCACCGAATCCATCCCGCATGTCCGGACGTAGTATGCGCAGGGGTCTGCGTCCCTCTCGGAACCCGTCCTGAGCCACCGAATCCATGTCGCCCGCGCTCCTCTGGTTCCTGCTTGCCGCGGCGCTGCTCGTCGGCGAGATCGTCACCCCCTCGTTCTTCCTGGCCGCGCTGGCCGTCGCTGCGCTCGGTGCCGCGGTGGCCGGGTTCGTTGGGGCGGGCGCCTGGCTGCAGGTGCTCACCTTCGCCGTCGCGGCGGGGCTCTCGACCGCGCTGGCACGCCCGCTCGCCGAACGTTTCCTGCACTCCGGCGTGCGCAGCCTCCCCACGAACGTCGCGGCACTGATCGGCCTGGAGGCGCGGGTGACGGAGCCGATCGAGGAGGGGCGGATGGGCCGGGTAAAAGTCCGAGGGGACGACTGGCGCGCGGTGTCCGACGATGGGCTACCGATCGCCGCTGGCGCCCGCGTGATCGTCACGGAAGTGGAGGGGACCACCCTCCACGTCGTACGCTATCCCTGAGCGGAGGCACCAATGGGAACACTGATCGTCGTGCTCGCGATCGCCGCGATCGTCGTCGTGCTGGCGGCCACCGGGCTGCTGATCGTTCAGCAGGGGCAGACCATCGTGGTCGAGCGCCTCGGGCGGTATCACCGTACGCTCGAGTCGGGCATCAACCTGATCGTGCCGGTAATCGATCGGCCGCGGAAGATCCAATGGCGCAACGTGCAGGAGATGCAGGGCGGAGGTACGATCCGGCACCGAATTGGAACGACGCGCATCGACCTGCGCGAGCAGATCTACGACTTTCCCCGCCAGAACGTGATCACGCGGGACAACGTGGCGACGGAGATCAACGCGATGATCTACTTCCAGATCACCGACGCCGTCCGTGCGCTGTACGAGATCGCGAACCTGCCAGACGGGATCGAGAAGCTCACCCAGACGAGCCTCCGGAACCTGGTCGGTGAGATGGACCTGGACCAGCTCCTCTCCTCCCGCGACAAGGTCAACACGGCGCTCCGGCAGATTCTGGACGACGCGACCGACAAGTGGGGAGTGAAGGTGAACCGGGTGGAGATCCAGGACATCACGCCGCCGGAAGACATTCGCGGCGCGATGGAGAAGCAGATGCGGGCGGAGCGTGACAAGCGTGCCTCCATCCTTACGGCCGAGGGCGCGAAGCAGGCCGCGATCCTGGAGGCGGAGGGGAGCCAGCAGTCGGCGGTGATCCGGGCGCAGGGGGAGAAGCAGGCCACCATCATGCGCGCCGAGGCGGAGGCCGAGGCGAGGCTCCGGGTCGCCGAGGCGGAGGCCGGTGCAATCCAGATGATGACGCAGGCGCTGGACGCGAGCGGCGCGAACCCTGCGAGCTACCTGATCGCCGAGCGGTACATCGAGGCCGTACGTCATATGGCGGATGGCCGCGCCGAGAAGATCGTCTTCATGCCGTACGAGGCGTCAGGGCTGATGGCCTCGCTCGGGGGAATCAAGGAGCTCTTCGACGACAGCAAGCCGGAGGCGACGAGGCCGGCGGCTCCCAAGCTGGCGCCGACGGAGATGCGCAGCGCGATCTCGCCGCCCAAATCGTAGCGCTCGTCACCACCCGCACACCCTGATCACGTGAGTCCAGGACCGACCTGCCGTGCCGTGCTCTTTCTGGCCACCAGCGGGCTTTGCGCCGCCATGCCGGCCGGAGGCCAGTCGGTTCCCGCGGCCGAGCCGCAATACCCCTTCGTCTGCACGACGGCACGACACGGAATGGGCCAGCCGAAGGTGGACAACCAGGAGCGGCAGGGAATTCCGGTGGCGCAGGTGGATGCGCGGGGTGACTACCCGCGCGATGCCCGCGGCTACCCAACGGCCGAGGCGACGATCATCGGGTGGAGCCGCGACTGCGCCGCGGAGACGCAGTACCGCTACGGGTATCGAACCCGCTCCGGCGCTTGGAAGTGGACCTCCAGACTCGCGGCCGTCCCGCGGGACAGCGTCGTCAACACTACGACGACCGACGGGCGGACGGTGCCGTACCTCGTGCGAGTGGAGCGGGGCACGATCAACCGCTTCATCTACTCGGTGGCCATGCTGGTCCCCCCGGGCGAGACCGACCCGCGCACGCCGGACCGGTCACTCTGGAACGGCCGGCTCCTCTTCTCACTGCAGGGCGGGGTCGCGATCGGCCATACGCAGGGTATCTGGTCCGAGTCCTCCGGCCTCTTCGACCTGGCGCTGCGGCAGGGTTACGCGGTGGTGAACTCCACCGGGCTCCGCACCAACACGCATTACAATCTCCTTCGCGGGGGGGAGACGGCCGTGGCGCTGAAGCGGCATTTCGTGGAGCGATACGGCGAGCCGCTCTATACGATCGCGGTGGGCGGCTCCGGCGGGGCCATCCAGCAGTACATCTACCAGCAGAACCACCCCCGTCTGTTCGATGGTGGCGTGCCCCAGTACGCCTACCCGGACATGGTGACTCAGACCATCCACACCGGCGACTGCGAGCTGCTGGAGCACTACTTCGAGCGCACGGACGCGGCGAACCTGCGCTGGCGGGACGTGCGCGAGCGATCGAAGATCGTGGGCCTCAACGCGGAGCAGAAGCCGGTGCTCTCCTCGGGCGAGAGGCGGCAGTTCAGCCAGCTCTACAGCCTTTACGAGACCTTCGGAGTGCCGACCCCGCGTGGTTGGAACCGTGGCGAGAACCTCCCGCTTACCGAGTGCCGCCCGGGGTGGTACGGACTCACTCCGCTGTCTATGAACCCGACGTTTACGAACGTCCAGGACGTCGACAAGCTCGCCGGCGACACCAGCAAGGTGCAGTGGACCCACTGGGCTGACGCCCGCGAGGTTTACGGGGTGGACGAGAAGGGCTGGGCACGGCAGACATGGGACAACGTAGGCGTCCAGTATGGCCTCCGCGCCCTGCGCGCCGGCGGAATCACTCCAGCGGAGTTCCTGCGGTTGGACGCGCTGGTGGGCGGGTGGAAGCACGCCTCGGAGATGGGACCGGAGGGGTGTCCGTTCGTCGAGGAGAAGTGCGTCTCGGCCGCGGCCTTCGATCCATGGAGCGCGCGGCAGATGAACCTTTCGCCCGGCGGGGACCGACCCGCCCCGCGCACTGCTGGCGACACCATCGCCGTCGCGAATGCCTGGCGGAACGGCCACGTCTTCCGTGGCGTGGTGAGCATTCCCATCATCGAATGGCGCCACTACCTGGAGCACCAGCTCGACATGCACAACACGCAGCAGTCGTTCGCCATCCGACAGCGGATCGACGCGGCCATGGGCGACCACCGCAATCAACTCCTCTGGTTCACCGACGCGCGTCCGGGAGAGGCGAAGGTGGATCACACGGGCGAGGCGTTCAAGGTGCTCCACGAGTGGATCACGAACATCAAGGCGCAGCCCGCCGCGGGCATCGCGGGGAACCGCCCCGCCTCGGCCGTCGACCGTTGCTGGTCGACCGAAGGAACGCTGATCGCCGAGGGCGACAGCGTCTGGAGCGGCGTGCTGGACGGCGGACCCGCCGGCGGCTGCACCCGCGCCTTCCCCCTCCACTCCACCTCGCGCCGCGAGGCGGGAGCTCCGATCCGCGGCGACGTCTTCAAGTGCCAGCTGATACCGGTACGCAGCGCCGTGGCACGCGGCGAGTACGGCGCGTGGACTCCCGACGCGGCCCAGCTGCGGCGGCTCGAGGAGATCTTCCCCACGGGCGTCTGTGACTACAGCCGGCCCGGCGTGGGTCAGCCGCCGGCG
>JAHWJV010000366.1 GCA_019348265.1 Gemmatimonadota bacterium | reverse complement strand
CCGATCCTCCCGCCGCGCGACCGGTGGCCGGCCCGGCGAGCGCAACACGCCTCGCGCCGAACGCCGCTTCCGAGTACTCATCGCAACTCCTCTGGTGAGGTGTTGCGACGACCCCCTGAATCCGCCCTGTACCCACGACCGGTCTCCGGCTTGCCGACTACACCGTGGTCCCCGCCAGCGCGAGGAAGGCAAGCCCGGCCAGCACCGCGCCGACGATCGGGCCGACCACCGGGATCCAGCTGTAGTACCAGTCGCTCGGCCCCTTGCCACCGGGGATGGGGAGGAATGCGTGCACCAGCCTGGGTCCCAGATCGCGCGCCGGGTTGATCGCGTAGCCTGTCGTCCCACCCAGGGCGAGGCCGATGCCGAGGACCAGCAGCCCGACGGGCAGCGCATCGAGCGCGCCGAGCCCCACGTCCGGCGTCGCCATGTAGAGCACTCCGAACACCAGCACGAAGGTGCCGATGATCTCTGAGACGAGGTTGTCGAACGTCCCGTGGATCGCCGGTCCGGTGGCGAAGACGCCCAGCTTTGAGGAATGGTCCTCCGTCAGGGCGAAGTGCTGGCGGTACTGGAGAAGAACCAGCGCCGCGCCGATGAAAGCTCCGAGGAACTGGGCGAGGATGTAGCCGGGCGCGAGCTCCGCGTCGAATTTCCCCGCCACGACCAGCCCGATGGTGACCGCCGGGTTCAGGTGCGCTCCGCTGAACCGCGCCACCACGAACACCGCGACGAACACCGCCATCGCCCAACCGAAGGTGATCACGATCCAGCCCGAGTTCTCCCCCTTCGTCTTCCGCAGGAGTGCGTTGGCCACCACGCCGTCGCCCAGCAACAGCAGCAACATCGTACCCACCAGCTCGCCCAGGAACGGGGTCATCCGCCGCCTCCGCTGAATGTGGTCCGCCCGATGGGGCGCCGCCGGCCGGCGGCGCCCGCGCTCATTGCCCGTCCTCGGGCTGTTCCCAGCCCCGCGACCGCTCGAGCGCGCGACGCCAGTCGCGCTGCAGATTCTCGGCCTTTCCAGCGTCCAGGGTCGGCTCGAAGGTACGGTCCGCCTCCCACTGCTCCGTGATGTCGGCCTGGCTCTCCCAGTAGCCGACGGCGAGGCCGGCGAGGTATGCCGCACCGAGCGCCGTCGTCTCAAACACCTTCGGCCGGACGACCCTCACCCCGAGGATTCCCGCCTGGAACTCGAGGAGCAGGTCGTTCGCCGCGCCCCCGCCGTCGACGCGCAGCTCCTTGATCTCGATGCCGGAGTCCGCCTCCATGGCTTCGAGCACGTCGGCGACCTGGAAGGCGATGCTGTCCAGCGCGGCGCGGGCGATGTGCCCGCGCGTCGTACCGCGGGTGATGCCCACCATGGTGCCGCGGGCGTACTGGTCCCAGTGCGGCGCGCCGAGGCCGGTGAACGCCGGGACGAAGTACACGCCGCCGCTGTCGGGTACCGACCGTGCCAGCTCCTCGATCTCCGAAGCGGAGCGGATCAACTGAAGGCCGTCGCGCAGCCACTGCACCACCGCACCGGTGATGAACACGCTTCCCTCCAGCGCGTAGTCGGTGCGGTCGCCGATCTTCCAGGCCACTGTCGTGACCAGGTTATGCCGCGAGGGAACGGGCTCGGTGCCCGTGTTCAGGAGCATGAAGCTCCCCGTCCCGTACGTGTTCTTCACCATCCCGCGCTCGGTGCAGCGTTGGCCGAAGAGCGCCGCCTGCTGGTCGCCCGCGATCCCGGCGATCGGGATCTCCCGCGCGAACAGGTCCCCCGAGCTGTGCGCGTACACCTCGCTCGAGGAGCGGACCTCGGGAAGGATGGCGCGCGGCACGCGCAGCAGCGCGAGCAGCTCGTCGTCCCAGTCACCCTTCCGGATGTCGTAGAGGAGCGTACGGCAAGCGTTGGTGACGTCGGTGATGTGCACCTTGCCACCGGTCAGCTTCCACACGAGCCAGCTGTCGATCGTGCCGAAGCAGAGCTCCCCCGCCTCGGCCTTTTCCCGCGCCCCCTCGACGTTGTCGAGCAGCCACTGCGCCTTGGTGCCAGAGAAGTAGGCGTCGATGACGAGCCCGGTCTTCTCCCGCACCATGTCCTCGTGCCCGGCCGCCTTCATCTGGTCGCAGATCCCGGCCGTGCGCCGGTCCTGCCAGACGATGGCGTTGTAGATGGGCTTTCCCGTTCGACGGTCCCAGATCACCGTCGTCTCGCGCTGGTTGGTGATGCCGATCGCGGCGATGTCCTTCGCGCTCAAGCCGGCGCTCACCACGGCTTCCGCGGCTACCCCCGCCTGCGACGACCAGATCTCCTCCGCGTCGTGCTCCACCCAGCCCGGCTTCGGGAAGATCTGCCGGAACTCCTTCTGCGCGATCGCTCGCACGCGACCCTGCCTGTCGAAGACGATCGCGCGGGAGCTGGTGGTGCCCTGGTCGAGCGCCAGGATGAACTGCATGGGCATCTCCTTGGTGAGGGCGGCGGACGGGCCGGCGTGCCGAGCGTCTGTCCCGGCGGCGCGTGTCGCGCCGCTCGTGGTGGTGTGAGGATGCTTTGGGAGGAAGCTTCGAAGCCGACGTCGAAATAGGGCCGCGTACCGGGCCCTGTCAACCTCGGCGCTCACCAGCACGGCGCCACATGCGGCCGCGTCGCCTGCCATCCACCGTTGCACGACGGCGGGCGCCCCGCGCATCTTCACCGTGTCGGCACCCGCACCCAACAGCCCGGGCGCTCTCCTCAACGCGACGAACGCCTCATGAACCGTCCTGCACGCCGCTCGACCGCGATGCCCCGCGCCCGGATCGCTGGCCTGATCGGTATCCCACTCCTGGCGGCTCTCGTTCCCGCCTGCGCGTCGATCGCGCCCCTTGCCCGGAGCGCGCCGCCCGCGGTGGAGCTGGTCGCGCATCGCGGCGAGTCGTACGACGCACCGGAGAACACTATGGCTGCCTTCCGCCTCGCCTGGGAGCGCGGCGTGCGCACCATCGAGCTGGACGTGCATCTGACCGCGGACGGCCGCGCCATCCTCTCCCATGATCCGAACACCCGCCGCGCGACGGGCGTATACCGGGTGATCCGCCACAGCACGCTCGATGAGCTGCGCGCCCTCGACGCGGGACGCTGGAAGGGCGAGCGCTGGGCCGGCGAGAAGATGCCCGCGCTCGAGGAGGTCCTCGCCACCATTCCGGCCGGGCGCCGCTGTTTCATCGAGATCAAGGAAGGGCCCGACGTGGTCCCGGTCGTCGCACGCGCGATCGCCGCCTCCGGCAAGTCCAACGACCAGCTGGTCATCATCAGCTTCAATGCGGAAACCGTCGCCGAGTCGAAGCGGCGCCTCCCCGGGATCAAGGCCTTCTACCTCTCCAGCTTCCGCCAGGACTCCACCACCAGGCGCTGGAGCCCCACGGTGGACGAGCTGATCCAGACCGCGCGCCGCATCGGGGCGGATGGACTCGATCTATCCGTCAACGGGCCCGTCGACGCGGACTTCGTCACGCGGGTCAAGGCGGCTGGCCTGGAATTCCACGCCTGGACCATCGACGACCCCGCGGTTGCCCGGCGCATGGTCGAGGCCGGCGTCGACGGCATCACGACCAACCGCGCCGCCTGGATGCGAGAGGAGCTCGCTCGGCAGGGGGTCACCGGCGTCGCGTCGGGCGGGCGAGGGGCGGCGGCGCACGCGCTGGTGCGGTAGGCCGCGGGGACTAGCCCCCGGCGCCGCGGCCGGACGGCCGACCCCCAGCCCCCGTCCACTGAAATCGCGGCTACACGAAAAACCCGAGCCCGCCTTCGCGGCTGCTCCGCCGCCGAGATGTCAGGAACGCGACGTGGTAGTCGGCGATGGCCGACTCGCCGTTGTCGTTGCGGCGAATCATTCGCCTGGTCAGAGGCCGAAGTTATCGGGGGCGGCAAGTAGTCGGCGAACGTGGGTTACTTGCCGAGTGCCGATTGAGCAGGCCACATTCTCATCGCTGGCCGCACTGTTCGTTTCCGGAACCCGTGATCCCACAACCGAACACCGCCCGCTCCCGCCAGACCCCCTCAGATCGGA
>JAHWJV010000365.1 GCA_019348265.1 Gemmatimonadota bacterium | reverse complement strand
GGGGGCGACGGCGCCCCCAACCTCAGCGGGCCCGGTAGAACGCCCGGCTCCTGAGGACCATCCCGTCCTTGCCGGACGCAGCGAACGACCACTTCACCGCCGGCTGCTTGTTCGCCGCGCGCGGGCCGCTGAACAGCAGGAGATCCGCTCCGGTCTGGCTGCGCGGGTTGTCCACGAAAGCATACTCGCCGGCCAGGCGCTTGGTCTTCCCGGCCTTGGTCTGCGTGAAGCGGTACGTCCCGTTCGTTTCCAGCGTGATGGCCAGCTCACCGAGGGCGGGGCTGGCATGCCGCCAGTTGCCGGCACGGTCGACGAGCAGGTAGTGCTGCGCGGTTCCGGGACGCGCCGGAGCCGCCACCTTCTGCGCCTGCGCGGCCGACGCCGCGAGAACCAACGCCGCGCCGAGCACCGCTCGTTGAAGAAGCCGTTTCATGTTCGCTCCTGTCGGTTGAAAAGCGCTAGCCGGTGACTCGCGATGGCGCCGATGAGCTGGAGGGTGGAGAAGCAGAGTCAATCTTCCGACCCTGCGGTCTGCACCTGCGCCAGCGCGCGCCTGGTCCAGCTCAGGTCTTCAGCCAGCGTGCGCCCGCACGATATCTGCTCGGGAGGTACCCCGACCCGGTCGGCCGGGTGGGTGACGGCCGAGGCCGCATTGTACAAGGATACCCGATTGCGTGAAATATGGTAGCCGGTGGCGAGCTCGTCCGCCGCGGGCGCAACCGCGCCCTGGTTTCGTCCGCGCTGAGCACGTTGCGTTGCCGGTGCCTCGCGCGGCGGCTTAGCTTATCCGCCGAGCGGCCGATAGCCGCCGTCCAACTCATCCCGGAGGATCTACGATGATGGAACGGAGAGGGAGCTCGCGGAAGGGGAAATGCGCCGGCGGCGCACTGGTGCTGATGGCGCTCGGGGCCTGCAGCCTGCTCGGCGGTGGCGGAGCGGGCGGCTGGCCTGCCGACTTGGGGCAGCCAGCGCGACTCGGCGTGGTGGAGGGCGGACTGGCCGGCCCGGAATCGGTGCGCTACGACCCCGATCAGGACGTGTACTTCGTCACCAACTTCAACACCGGCCCGGGGAACGCCCGAGACAACAACGGGTTCATCAGCCGGCTGAGCCCCGACGGCGCCGTGCTGCAGCTGAAGTTCATCGAGGGCGGTGCGAACGGCGCCACCCTGCACGCGCCGAAGGGGATGGCGATCGTCGGCGACACCCTCTGGGCCGCCGATCTGGATGCGCTGCGTGGATTCAACCGGCGCACCGGCGCCCTGGTGGCGAACGTGGACCTCGCCGCGCTCGGCGCGAACACCCCGAACGACGTCGCGCAGGGGCCGGACGGCGCGCTCTACGTCACGGATACCGGCCTCGGCCGCGTTTATCGCGTGGCAGGCCGCACCGCCACGATCGCGCACGCCGACACCGCTCTGAACCGTCCGAACGGAATTGCGTGGGACCGATATCGCTCGCGCTTCCTGCTGCTCCCCTTCGGCGGCAAGCAGGAGATCCACGGGTGGCGCCCCGGACAGGCGGCGCACGAGGTAGTCGCCCGCAGCCCGGCCGGCGCCTTCGATGGCATCGAGGTGATCGGCCCGGACCGCTTCCTCGTCACGAGCCAGAACGACTCGAGCGTGCAGATCATCGCCGGCGGTGTCGGCCGTGAGCTCTTCCCCGTCGCCGGTCGCCCCGCCGACCTCGGCCTCGACACCCGCCGCAACCGCATCGCCCTCCCATACGTAGCCCTGAACCGCGTGGAGATCTGGCAGATAGGGAACCGGGAATAACAGGGAACAGGGAACAGCGGGAACGACAGCGAAGAGGGAAGAGGCCTCATGGAGCTCGGTGCGCATCTTGCCGCCCTGCCGGGTCTCCGGCGGATAGGCCGTCCGGGCGCATCCCTGAGCAGCGAGCGCGATGGCGGGAATCGAGGGGCTTCTTGCCGGCCACACGCTGGCGGGCCGCTACCGAATCGACGAGGTGATCGGCCGCGGCGGGTTCGCCGCGGTGTACCGGGCGCAGGACGAGCGGCTCCAGCGCATGGTCGCGGTGAAGGTGGTGATGGTGTCCGCGCCGGACGAGGACGCGCGGGAGCGGATCCGCTCGAGGTTCCACCGCGAGGCCCGGGTCGCCGCGCAGCTCCAGCACCGCAACGTCGTCACCATTTTCGATTACGGCACCGACGATAAGCTCGGGCTGGATTTCCTGGTGATGGAGGTGTTGCACGGCGAGGATCTCGCCGCGCGCGTCGCCAGGCTGGGCCCGCCGCCGCTCGACCTTTCGCTGCGGATCCTCCGCGAGGCGGCGGAGGGGTTGGCCGCCGGACACCAGGCCGGCCTCGTGCACCGGGACGTGAAGCCGGGGAACATCTTCCTCGAGGAGAAGAACGGCACGGACGTCTTCCGCGTTTGCGTCGTCGACTTCGGGATCGCTGAAATTCTCGAGGGGGACGAGACGGTCACGTCCCTGACGCGGGGGAGGATGCCGCTCTCGCCGGCGTACGCAGCCCCGGAGCACCTGCGCGACGAGCGTCCGCTCACCCGCGCTACCGACGTGTTCGGGTTGGGGGTGATCGGCTACGAGCTGTTGACGGGAGCGCGGCTCTTCCAGGGGAGCAGCCCGGAGGCGGACCGACGGAGCATTCCCTCGCTGCGCGCCCGGAACCCCGAAGTTCCCGCCGGCGTGGCGGCGGTGATCGAGAAGGCGCTCGCCTACGGCGCGGTGGACCGGTATTCCGACGCCGGAGAGCTGGCGCAGGCTCTGGCGGCGGCGCAGGCGGAGCACGAGGTGCCCGTAGAGCCCGCCGCACCGCCCCTCCCTGCCGCGGCTCCGCTCGTCGACGAAGGTGAGGAGGCGGATCCGGAGCCTTCGAAGTACCGGGCGCGCCGTCACCCGCGTCTGCCGGACGAGCCGGCTTCGTCGGTCCCTGCCTCCTCCTCCCGCCGCTCCATGCTCCCCCTACTGCTCGGGCTGGGGCTGATCCTCCTGGTAGCGCTCGGCTGGTGGGCGATGGCGCGCCGCGGCTCCGATGAGGCTCCGGTGGCTGCGGTCACGAACGTGGATAGCGCCGCCGGTCCAGGGGCGCCCGGAGCCATCGCCGGTGTCGAGCCGGTTGGCGGCCTCGATCCGGCGATGCCCTCGGCCGCGACACCGCCCCCCGCCAGCGCCCCAGTGGCCGGGACGCCGCAGGGCGCGGGACCTTTCACGGGCGCTCCCCCAGCCACTCCGGCGGCCGGATCGTCCGCTACCGGCGGGAGATCGGCCGCCGCTCTTCACGCCGAAGGGCTCCGCCTCTTCGGCTCGCGCAGCTTCGCCGACGCAGTCGCCCGCCTCCAGGCCGCCGCGGACCTCGCGCCCGCGAACGCCTCTTACCGCAACGACCTCGGCTGGGCCCTGTACGAGGCGGGCCAGTACGACGCGGCCGCACGCGAGCTCTCCGAGGTCCTCCGGCTCGACCCCCGCCGCGCCATCGCCCACGCCAACCTCGGCGAGGTTCGCCTGGCCCAGGGTGACACCGCCGCCGCCATCGAACAGTACGAGAATTTCCTCCGCCTCAACTCCGATCCCCGCCGCGAAGCGATCGCGCGGCAAAAGCTGGAACGGATAGGGAATAGGGAATAGGGAAAGGGAACGGCGGGACGAGACCGAAGAGGCCTGGCCCTGGCACGATCCTGTGGACCTTCCCCAGCACTGCCCCTTCATCCGGCTCTTCCCTCTTCCCTCTTCGCCGTCCTCCCGCTATTCCCTATTTCCCTGTTTCCTGTTCCCTAACCGTCCCATGAAGGTCCCGATTCTAGGCGGCGTGTTGCGTGGATCCTGGTGGCTGCCACTGAGCCCGGGCACGGTCGCGCGCGTCCTGCTCGGGAGCTACGAGGCGGAGCAGACGGCGCTGTTCCGGGAATGGCTTCGCCCGGGGGACACGCTGCTCGACGTCGGGGCGCACGTAGGGTACTACTCGCTCCTCGGGGCGCGACTGGTGGGGGAGCGGGGCGCCGTCTGGTCCTTCGAGCCGAACCCGAGCAACTCCGAGTGGCTGCGGCGGCACGTGCGAGTGAACGGCCTCCGCAACGTGCACGTG
>JAHWJV010000364.1 GCA_019348265.1 Gemmatimonadota bacterium | reverse complement strand
CGCGACCAGAGGGATCAGCCTGGAAAGGATCATCGCGGTCACTCCTGGGAAGCGTGTGAGGTGCCGGTAGCGCACGGACGGCCAGGCGAACATACGGCGGCCACCGCTGCCGGAGTAGGGGCTCGCGCGATGGGAGCCCGTCATGGCTGGTCGAGTTTTCAGTTGCGATTCAATCTGTAAACCGGCCTCCGAGATGTGCACTCGCGTGCACACGGATTCACCCGGCTGGACCGGGCCTAGCCACTCGACCAACCTCGCGGGAGATGTGCACCCGCCCACTCATTCCCGCCTCCTACCGCGGAGGTTGGCTTCCCAAACGATGGAGGACCGCTCTGATTTGACCGTCCCTCTCGTCTATTGCACTACCCGCCTCGTCCTGGCCTGCCGAAGAACCCGCGCTCAGTTTTCTCAGGGCTGCCTGCCACACCGCCCCCTCCGCTCCCGGCGGCTCGGCCGGATCGGAGCGGAACCCGAGCCGGCGATCAGATCTCGAAGAAGAACGACGCGGAAAGCCCGACCCGGTCGTACGTGTCCAACCGGTGCTCGTACTCGGTGCGGACGGTGAGTCCCCGCCGCTCTTCGATCCAGCGCGTGTAGAAAATTGAGCCGGTAAGACTCTGGAACCGCGCGTCGAACGGGGTCGGCCCCACCACGCGGTAAGCCTCGTTGCCCATGCCGAGGCTCCCGCCGAGCCACGCCACGCC
This sequence comes from Gemmatimonadota bacterium, assembly GCA_019348265.1. GTDB lineage: Bacteria > Gemmatimonadota > Gemmatimonadetes > Longimicrobiales > Longimicrobiaceae > JAHWJV01. The sequence goes on along the minus strand of JAHWJV010000364.1, from coordinate 3,370 downwards.
CTCGCGCCCCCCCTGCCCCACCAGCTGCGCCGAGAAGGAGCGCGCGCCGCTCTCCCGGTCCCGGTTCGTCCGCACGATCGCCTGGGTGACGATGGGGCCGCGGTAGAGGATCGAGCCGAGGGAGAGGATCGACCCGCCGGACGCCTCGACGAAGCGGACGTCCGTGGCGCCCGCGGACAGCACCCACCCCGGCACCCCCGGAACCGAAGCCAGGAGCGTCGCGTCCAGGCGAAGGTGCGGGAACAGCTCCGCCGTGCCGCCGGGGGCGGCGCTCGCGCCGACGATCGCATAGACGGCCGGGGAGAGGAAGAGGTAGCTCCCGGCGCCGAAGCTCGTCTGGCTCCCCTCCCGGCGCCGCTGCCACGACCCCGAGAGCCACGGGGACACGCGCGTGCCCGCCACCCGCGCGCGGACGTCGAGGCCGCGCCACGAACCGTAGCCCGCGCTCAACGAATGGTGGTAGGCGCTCAACTCGAGCCGCCCCGCCGGGGCACGCGCCGAGTCCGGCGTGGCGCCGGTCAGCTCCCCCTGCGCCGACGTCGGGAGCGCCCCGGGCGCGAGCGCGAGCCAGATCGCCAGGGCGAGCGAGGACCAGAAACGAACAGCGGCCACGGGTTCAACTCCTTTGGGAACATCGCTTGAATGCTGGCGGAAAGCGGCGGTTCTGGTCCCATCCTTGCCGTACGCGCGGGCCGGCGGCGGGTATCGGATCGCTGCCGGGCACCCTGGACTCACCCGCCGGAGGCATCTATGAGGTATGGAGCCGCGATCGCCGTCGTTCTGGTCGCCGCCGCCGCGGCGTGCGACTCGTCCGCGATGCTGGAGCCGACGCTGGACTCCACCGAAAGCGTCTCCGCCGCGGTCGCGCCGGGGGGCGTCAGTCACGCGGCCGGGAGGGCAACGATCACGGTACCGGACCCGCTGATCGAGGCGAAGCCGGAAGAGTACTCCTTCACCGCGATCGCCGCCGGCAGGTCGGGCGCGCCCAGCGTGGATGCGAAGGGGCAGATGGAGTTTCGCACGCACCGCACGGCCGCCACGGGAGGAGACCTCCGAGTGCACGCGGAGGTGGTCTGCCTCGCGGGTGATCCTTCGAGCGCGGGGCATGCAAGAATAGGGGCCATCATCCGCCAGTCGAGCAATCCCACCCTCTTTCCGATCGGCTCCGGCCTGATCTTCGGCGTCACGGACCGGGGCGAGGGGAGCAAGGGCCCACCCGACCTCGCGAGCTCTCCGCTGACCGTGATCATCGGGGACGGGTCGGGGGCCGTCGACGAGGCCGCGGTGCACGCATACCTGCGCGGCTACTGCCAGGCCGGCGTGTCGCCGGCTCAGCACCCGGTGCAGAACGGGAACATCCAGGTGAAGCAGAAGGGCTGAGCGGAGGACCCGCACCGCTCCGCCTGGTGTTCGATCTCGCCGAGCAGTTGGGGCTGCGACCTGGACAGGGGCCGGGAGCCCCGCTGCCGGTGGAGCCGGAATACCGCTGCCGGTGGTGCGACCGGCCGCTCCCGGACGCGCAAGCCCGCTGCGGCGAGTGCGCGGAGCGCGAGCTCGAGCGCCGCATCGGCCAGCGGGGGCCGCCGGAGGTAGTGCGCGGGATCCTGGACGAGATGCTGACGCTCGTCGATCTCCGCGAGATGCGGGCGGAGATCGAGGCGTACGATGCGGCGGTCCGGGCGCGGGAGGGGGTGGGCGCGGCGAGACGCGCGCTCGAGGAGCGCCTGGAGCCCGCCCCCCCGGACGGGGTGCCGACGACGCTCGCCGAGAGCGACGCGTGGGCGCGCGACGAGGCGTTGCGCGCGATCCTCACTTACCCGTACGGCTTTGAGGAGTCGCTGCGGCACGCGGCTCGCGCTGCAGCCCGGTGCTTCGGCTGGATCGTCGCGCGTCGGGTGGTGCCGGAGGGGCCGGCGGCGGGGGAGAAGCCGGCGGATCGAGACCTGCTGGAGTGGATCGAAGGACAGGCGAGGGATTCCGCATGGCGAAGCGCGTTCCTGGAGACGACGACGGCGACCGAGGCGCGACTGTACGCCCGATTCCTGGCGCGCCTGCGCGACCGGATCGACTCTGGCGAGGAGTCGGCGACGGACTGATCGGCCGCGCGGACCCGCTCCGGCCGAGGATCGTCAGCGTGATCGGCACCCGTCCGGAGACGATCAAGATGGCGCCCGTCATTCGGGAGCTGGGGCGTCACCGCGCTGTCTTCGACCCCGTGGTGGTCGCCACGTCGCAGCACCGGGAGATGCTCGATCAGGCGCTCGAGGATATGGGGATCGTCCCCGACGTGGACCTCTCGCTGATGAAGCTCGACCAGGGGCTCGCCGACTTCGCCTCGCGGTCGCTGCGCGCGCTCTCCGACTGCTTCGCCTCGCTGCGCCCCTCCGCCGTGCTCGTGCAGGGCGATACCACCACCGCCGCGATGGCCGCGCTCGCCGGGTTCTACCAGCACGCGCTCGTCGGCCACGTGGAGGCGGGGCTGCGCTCCTTCGACAAGCGCGACCCCTTCCCCGAGGAGGTCAACCGCCGCATGATCGGCTCCGTGGCCGACCTGCACTTCGCCCCCACCGACACGGCGCGCGAGAACCTGATCCGCGAGGGGATCGACCCGGAGACCATCTTCGTGACCGGCAACACGGTGGTGGACGCGATCCATCACCGGACGCCTAAGGGGGAGCTGGAGGAGCCGCAGGTCGCGGCCATCGCGGCGTCCGGGCGACGCATTCTCCTGGTCACGATGCACCGCCGCGAGAACCTCGGGCTGCGGCTCTACTCGGTCTGCGTGGCGCTGCGCGAGCTCGCCCGCCACTTCCCCGACGTGGAGATCGTCTTCCCGATGCACCTGAATCCGAACGTGCGACGGGTGGTGGTCGAAGAGCTGACGGGCGTGCCGGGCGTGAACCTGGTGGACCCGCTCTCACACCACGACTTCCTGGGGGTGCTCGAGCGCTGCTACCTGGTGCTCTCCGACTCAGGCGGGCTGCAGGAGGAGGCGCTCTCGTTCAACAAGCCGGTCCTCGTCCTGCGCGAACGCACCGAGCGGCCGGAGCTCGTGGAGGTCGGCGCCGGCATTCTCGTCGGCACCGACGCCGACCAGATCGTGCGGGAGACGTCGCGTCTCCTCTCCGATGCGGGGGAGTACGACCGGATGTGCTGCAAGCGCGAGAACCCCTTCGGCGACGGGCGGGCCGCGCCGCGGATAGTGGACATCCTCGCCCGCAGCCTCCCTCGGCTCAACGGGGGGCGGGCGGAGGCGGAGGAGCTGCGCGGGGGGTCGGGAGTTGCCGGACGCCGGGCGGCCCGGCGACGGGGGGAGCGGCGTGGGCACGGAGCGCCAGCTCCCTCCCGAGATCCTCCGGCTCCGACACCT
>JAHWJV010000363.1 GCA_019348265.1 Gemmatimonadota bacterium | reverse complement strand
AGCCTCACCAGTACGTCCGCGTAGGCGCGGTTGCGCGGTGATATCCTGAGCTGCTCCCCGAGCTCCTGCAGGATGGGGATCAGCGTGCGATCGTCCCCACCCTTCGACTCCCAAGCGTATAGTGCTTGCAGCGCCCAGCCGCGAGCGCGGCTACGCTCTCTCACCGGATCCGCTGTCCGAGAGCTGCGCCAGTACGCTCACCATCTCCAGAGCAGCCAGAGCCGCGTCCCACCCCTTGTTCCCGGCCTTCGTCCCCGCGCGCTCGATCGCCTGCTCGATCGACTCGGTCGTGAGCACGCCGAAGGAGATGGGGATACCCGTCTCGGACCCGACGGCCGCGATCCCGCTGGTCATCCCGCTCGAGACGTACTCGAAGTGCGGCGTCGCGCCGCGGATCACGGCCCCGAGCGCGATCAGCGCATCGAAGCGCCCGGTCGTCGCGAGCGCGCGCAACGCCACGGGAAGCTCCCACGCGCCCGGAACCCACACGGCCTCGATCGCGTCCGGCGCAACGCCATGGCGCAGGAGGCAGTCTTCGGCTCCGGTCAGCAGCGGACGCGTGATCAGATCGTTGAACCGACTCACCACGAGCCCGAACCGTCTCCCCTCGCCCCGCATGTCGCCCCGATATTCGATCATGTTTAGCTATCAGCTATCAGCTATCAGCTATCAGTCACCGGCTATCCATTCGTCTGGATCCCGGTGACCGGGTCCAGAACTGATAGCTGATAGCTGATAGCTGATAGCTAGGTTGGCAACAGGTGTCCGAGCTTGTCGCGCTTGGTGTGCAGGTACCCGCGGTTGTGATCGTTCGGCTCGATTCGGATCGGGACCTGCTGCATGGCCGACAGGCCATACCCCTCGAGCCCGACGATCTTCTTCGGGTTGTTGGTCATGATCCGGATGGACGAGAGGCCGAGATCGCGCAGGATCTGCGCGCCGATGCCATAGTCGCGCAGGTCCGGTCGGAAGCCGAGCGCCTCGTTCGCCTGGACGGTATCGAGGCCGTCGTCCTGCAAGGCGTACGCCTTGAGCTTGTGGACGAGCCCGATTCCACGCCCCTCCTGCCGCAGGTAAACGACGACGCCGGCGCCGTCCTCAGCGATCATGCGCATCGCCGCCTCGAGCTGCTCCCCGCAGTCGCAGCGGAGCGAGTGGAAGACATCGCCCGTCAGACACTCCGAATGCATGCGCACGAGGACGTTCTCGCGGCTGGCGGCGTCGCCATGTACGAAGGCGACGTGCTCGTGCGCATCCACGTTGTTGGAGTAGGCGACCATCGTCCAGTCGCCGTACGGCGTGGGGATCAGCGCTTCCGCGGCGCGCTGCACCAGCGTCTCTCTGGCGAGCCGATGCGCAATGATCTGCGCGACCGTGATGAAGCGAAGGCCATGCTCCTCGGCGAAGCGCTCCAGCTCCGGCCGGCGGGCCATGCTGCCGTCGGGGTTGAGGATCTCGCAGATCACCCCGGCAGGCGCGAGGCCGGCAAGCCGCGCCAGGTCCACGGAAGCCTCGGTCTGGCCGACGCGGCGCAGCACTCCACCGGGCTGAGCGCGCAGCGGGAAGATGTGACCCGGGCGCCGCAGGTCCGCCGGTACCGTGCTGGGGTCGATGCAGACCTCGATCGTGCGGGCGCGATCCGAGGCGCTGATGCCCGTGGTGACTCCAAAGCGCGCCGCCGCGTCGACCGACACGGTAAATGCGGTTCCCTGCGCTTCGGTGTTCACCTCCGCCATCAATCGAAGGCCGAGCTCATCCGCGCGCTCGGGGGTCAGCGCGAGACAGATCAGACCGCGCCCGTGCGTCGCCATGAAGTTGATGATCTCCGGCGTCACCCGCGCGGCGGCGCAGACGAGGTCGCCCTCGTTCTCACGATCCTCGTCGTCGGCGACGATGACCATCCGTCCCTCGCGAATGTCGTTGATCGCCTCTTCGACGCTATCGAATTCCATTCTCTATTCTCTTCCGAGACCCGGCACGGCGCTACGACGGCACCAGCGTCGCGAAGTGCCGGGATTCAGCGCCATGTGCCCCCTAATACCCCCATCCTCCGGAGAGGTCCTCCGCGCCGCGCCGGCCCGGCGCGCCGAGCAGGTGCCGCACGTACTTCCCGATCAGATCGCCTTCGAGGTTCACGGAATCGCCGACCGCCAGCTCGCCAATCGCCGTATGAGACCAGGTGAACGGGATGATCGACACCTGCGCCACGCCTTGCTGAGGGAGCGCGTTCACGGTGAGGCTGATCCCGTTCAGGGTGATCGACCCGTGCAGCACCGTCACGGCCGACACGTCCGGAGGCAGCGTGAAGTCTATGAGGACCGACTCACCCCAGGGCTCGATCGCGACCAGCTCACCCACGCCGTCGACGTGCCCCTGAACGAGATGTCCGCCGAGCCGGCCGCCGAGCGGCAGCGCCCGCTCCAGGTTCACCCGCCGCGCCGGCGCGTAGCCGCCGAGGCTGGTTCGTGAGAGGGTGCTGGCCACGCTGATCACGTCGAACGTCTCGGCGGTCATCGACGCGACGGTCAGGCAGACCCCGTCAATGGCCACGCTGTCTCCCAGAGCCAGCTCCTTCAACACGGTCACCGCGCGGATGGAGAACCGGGTAGCTTCGTCTAGGCTCTCGGCCGCGACGATCTCCCCCACTTCCTCTACGATGCCGGTGAACATGGTGAGATCAGCGGGCGAGTGCGACGAGCGTGTCCGACCCGAACGCAGCGACGCGTACGCGCCGCCAGCGGGCGGCTTCGCCCAGTGCCACATCCGCGAGGCCGCCGAATGCCCCACGTGCGCCGGCGCCCAGGAAGAGGGGAGCGAAGAACAGGCTCAGCCGGTCCACGAGACCCCGATCGAGAAGCGCGCTGGCGAGTACACCGCCTCCCTCGCAGAGCATCGACTCGATGCCGGCGCCTCGCAGCGTGGTCATCGCTTCATCCGTCGAGGTAGCGGTAAGCACTTTCACCCCCGCATCCGCCAACGCTTCGCGCCGCGCTCGCCCGGCCTGCGGAGGTGCGACCACCCAGACCGGTACCGCGTCCGCCGTGCGTACCAGCGCCGAATCGAGGGGGAGCCGGAGCTCGCGATCGAACACCACGCGCACGGGCGCGCGTCGAGGTTCCACTTCGCCGCGCACCGTCAGGCGTGGGTCGTCGGCGAGCACGGTGCCGATTCCTACGGCGATCGCATCGTGCCCGGCGCGGATCCTCTGGACCTCGGCGCGTGACTCGGGGCCGGTGATCCACCGCGACGTTCCGAACCGATCCGCGATCCGGCCGTCCATCGACAGGCCGAGCTTCAGCTCGAGCCAGGGCCTGCTCGCTTGGGGCGAGAACCTGTGAAAGAAGCGGGCGTTCAGGTCGCGCGCCGCCTCTTCTTCGATCCCGGAGGCGATCTCCACTCCAGCCGCGCGCAGCCGTTCACCGCCGCCGCCGGCGCGCGGGTTGGGGTCGGCGCAGGCGAATACCACCTTCGCCACCCTCGCGTCGAGCAATGCGTTGGTGCAGGGCGGCGTTTTTCCGAAGTGGGAGCAGGGCTCGAGCGAAACGTACGCCGTTGCCCCGGCCGCCCTCGCGCCTGCCTCTCTGAGCGCCTCCACCTCGGCATGCGGCTGTCCGTACTCGCGGTGCCATCCTTCGCCGACGACCTCACCGTTCCGGACGATCACCGCGCCGACCATCGGGTTCGGCTCCACGCGCCCGCGGCCGCGCTCTGCCAGCGAGAGCGCCCGGCGCATGAAGAGGGCGCCATCCCCACCGGCCCGCTCGCTCACGCTCAGAGCGACACGCGCAGTCCCACACTTCCGAAGAAGGTGCCGTTGCCGGGCTCGAACTCACTCGTCTCCGGAAAGCCTTCGATCGGGTCGGCACCCTGCAGCCACCCAGCCTCGGCGCCGATAGTCGCGACGAGCACCGTGAAGGACGCGTCCAAAAAGGCGGACCACCGGCTCGCGTCGAGCTCGACGCCGCTCACCCGAAAAGCGTTCGGCTGAGTCGGCGGGGTGCCCTGCGGGGCGCGGAAGCCGTAGCGCACGTCGCTGGAGAATCTGTCGTAGCCCACGCCAGCGGTGAGTCCGAGGCCGAGCAGGCGCTTGCCGATCGCGGCGCGCGTGCTCC
>JAHWJV010000362.1 GCA_019348265.1 Gemmatimonadota bacterium | reverse complement strand
GCGCGGGCTCGTCAGCGCATCGAACACGTCGGCAATGCTGACGATCCGGGCGGCGAACGGGATTTTCTCGCCCGCCAGCCCGTCGGGGTAGCCATGCCCGCCCCAGCGCTCATGATGGCTGCGAATGATGGGACGGACTTCCTCCGGGAAGTGAAGCCGTTCCGCCATCGACTCGCCGAGAATCGCATGGACCTGCATGATCTCGCGCTCGTTGTCATTGAGCGCCTCTTCCTTGCGCAACACTTCGGCGGGCACCGCGACGTTCCCCACATCGTGGATGTGCGCGCCAATGTTCAGAATGCTAAGGTCCCAGCCACTAACCCCGACTTCGCGCGCCAGCATCACCGAGTAAGCCGCCACTCGCTGCGCGTGCCCGTTCTGATACGGGTCTTTAGACTCGGACAGTTCGGCTCCCCACCCATTCACTGCCGGAAGGTACATCTCGGTGAGCCGGTCCAGGCGCCGCTGGATGTCGACCACCTCTCGGTTCGCCTTCATCTCCCGGAAGAGGCCGAGCGCGCGGTTCAGATATAGAACCCCTTCCTGCTTCCGCTGCTCCTCCAGGTGCAGGATCGCCCATTCCAGCTGGGTCTCCGCCTGGAGCAGCCTGTTCTCACACGACTCGGCCATCCCCAGGGAGAGGGCGAAGTGGGTATCCGACTGCTCGGGCTTCCCCGTCTCCCTGAACAGCACGCCGTAAAACTTGTACGCCTCGGCGATGTTGGGCTTGGTGCGGAGGCGATTGAAGACGCTCAAGGACTGGTCGACGCTCTCCCGCGCGGCATCCCAGCGGCGTCGCTTCAGGTGCAGCTCGGCCCGGTTGAGCTCCACGTTCCCGCTCATCAGCGCGTCGCCGCTCCGCTCCGCGCTGGCGGCTGATTCCGTGAAGCACGAGTCGGCCGCGTCCCATTCGGAGAGATCCACGTGCGCCATCCCCATGCTCATCAGAGCACGGGCCGCGTTCGTATCATCCTCCAGCCGCTTGAACCGCTCCGAGGCGGAACGGTAGCTGAGCAATGCCAGCGCGACATTGCCGCGGATGTTGGCGATGATGCCCAGATTCTGGTCGATGATCGCTACGCTCCGCTCCTGGTCCCGTTCCAGGGCGATCTCCCTCGCCTGCAGATACAGGTCGGCGGCTGAATCGAGGTCGCCGCGCACCATTTCCAGGTTGGCATGGCAGATGAGAGCGGAACCCACCTGCTCCCGAAAACCCGCACTCTCAGCCCGGTTTCGGCTCAGGTCGAAGCACCTGGCCGCCTCCCCGAGCGTGCCGCGCTCGGCATGGACCATTCCCATCCATTTGTGGAGGTCCGCCTCGTGCCGGGCCTCATCATGCTCGGACGCCAGCGTCAGCGCCGTCTCGTAATGCGCGAGCGCATCGTCCCAGGCGCCCGTCCGGTGCGCTTGTCTGCCCGATTCCATTAAATGGAGCAACATTATGATCTCGAGGTTGGAAGAAGTGGAGTGATCCCCAACTCCTTACTCGGGCCAGGCGAGACCATAGATGGAGAAGTGCGACAGCTCTGCGACGATCCACTTGCCGTTGTAGTCGATCGTGCGAGTCCGGACCTCCTCGGCGGAACCTGGAGCCTTCACCCAAACCACCGTCGCGCCGGTGAGGCCGATCGAGAGCGTCTCCTGCGCCCACTCGTACGACATCGCGAGGTAGACGGGCCTCTGGAACCCCTGTTCGCCAACGTCGATCGTCTCGCCCGTCGCGGCGATGCGATACGCCTTGAGCTCCACGGCGACCGGCACCGTTTCGACCGAGGTGACGTTCTGCGCCTGGATCTTGAAATACGTCGGCTCGGTGACGGCACCCGGGGGGACCAGCAGGACGTGCCCCTGCGTGAAGATGTAGCCGCCTTCCCTGCCAATCGTGGCATCACCCTTCAGGTTCGTCGGGTCCGGGAGCTTGCCCGTGCCGATCCGCCAGCTCCTCACCGTGCCGTCGGCGGCCACCCCCGTGACCTGCGGCCCGTTCGCCTTCTTGCCGCCCTTGCCCCAGCCGGCCGTCCCGGTCGAGGTCTTCCCGAACGTCGCCTCACCGACACCGGTCAGCGGATTCGAGCCCTGCTGGTCGGCGCACGCCGCGAGTGCGAGCGCTGTGGCGAACACGGGAATCGAGGCGAACTTCATCAAGTTGCGCATCATGTGAATCCGCTTGTTGTATGGTTTCGACCTGCGCTCTCGGCTGACGTCGAGCAGGCACCTGGAGCCGCTCGCTTCGGCTGAAGTGGCGGTGTCCCATGGTTCAGTATCGGCAAAATGGGGGAAAACTTTAGCGGCCCTCCCGACCCCCGTCCGCGCTGGACGCCGTCGAGGCGCCGAAGTATTCTTTCGACCTTCCATCGAGGCGCGTGCTGCCTCTGCCCTGGAACCCGCACCGACGGCCTCATGATCGACCTGAGCAGCGAGCTCTCTCCCGCCGCCCTGAACACGAAGCTGGCGCGCCTTTGGGAGCTGTCGGCGGCCAAGATCCGCGAGATCGAATCGGAGTACGACCCGGCGCGGGGAGCGCCCGTCTTCACGGTCGACGGGAAGTACACCAGCCGCGGGTGGACCGAGTGGACGCAGGGATTTCAGTTCGGTTCCGCCATCCTCCAGTTCGACGCGACGGACGAGCGTGACTTCCTCGAGATTGGCCGCGAGCGCACTCTGCGGCTCATGGCCCCGCACGTGACGCACTTCGGAGTGCACGACCACGGCTTCAACAACGTCAGCACCTACGGCAACCTGCGCCGGCTGCTGAACGAGGGGCGCTGGGAGGAGAACGCCTGGGAGCGGCACTTCTACGAGATGGCGTTGAAGGCGTCGGGGGCGGTCCAGGCGCACCGCTGGACCGAGCTCCCCGGCGAGCTCGGCTACGTCTACTCCTTCAACGGCCCGCACTCGCTCTTCGCCGACACCATTCGCTCCCTCCGTTCGCTGGCGGTGGCGCACCGGCTGGGGCACGCGCTCTCGGGCGAGAACGACCGGGTGGTGTCGCTGCTCGGCAGGCTCGTCGCCCACGCGCGCACCACCGCGCTATTCACCGTCTACTACGGCGAGGGCCGCGACCTGTACGACGTGCGCGGCCGGGTGGCGCACGAGAGCATCTTCAACACAAACGACGGGGCTTTCCGCGCACCCAACAGCCAGCAGGGATACGCCCCCTTCACCACCTGGACTCGCGGCCTGGCCTGGGTGATCTGCGGCTTCGCCGAGGAGCTCGAGTTCCTGGCCACCTGCGGCGACGACGAGCTGGAACCCTTCGGCGGGCGGTCAGAGATCGAGCGGATGATGCTGCGCGCCGCCACCGCCACCTCCGACTTCTACATCGAGCACACCCCCACCTGCGGCGTCCCCTACTGGGACACCGGCGCTCCCGGGCTGCACCGCCTCGGCGACTACCTGGGCCGCCCCGCGGACCCGTTCAACGACGTCGAACCGGTTGACAGCTCTGCGGCGGCGATCGCCGCGCAGGGTCTGCTCCGCCTCGGCCGCTACCTCGGGGCCGAAACCGACGCCGGTCGTCGCTACTGGCAGACCGGGCTCAAGGTCATGGACACCCTGCTGGACGAGCCCTACCTCAGCAGCGACCCGGGGCACCACGGGCTGCTCCTCCACGTTGTCTACCACTGGCCACGCGGCTGGGACCACGTTCCGGGCGGGAAGTCCGTACCCGCCGGCGAGTCCGCCATGTGGGGCGACTACCACCTCCGTGAGGCGGCGCTGTATCTGCAGCGAGCAGCGCGCGGGGAGCCCTACCTGCAGTTCTGGGGGTGATCACGTCGGCGGCCCGATCACGGCAGAGCCCTCTCCGCGCTGGCGAAGTACCGCTCGCACAAAGATCCTGAAGCGCGGGTTGGCGCTCGCCCGGAGCCCGGTGAGCGCCACCCCCGCGCAAGCGATCGAAACCCGGAGGGCAGAGACCCCGCAGGCGAGGAACGAGCCGAGGAGACTCGGTTCGCGAAGCGAATGAGAGCGCGGTCCCGGCTACGCCGGGATGCGCCCACACTTAGTAGTTCGCTTGATCCCGTTTGAAGGCAAGAGAGCACCAACAGGAGAAACGATGAGTCGAGTGGCGCTGGTGACCGGTGGCGGGCGCGGCATCGGGTACGGGATCTCGG
>JAHWJV010000361.1 GCA_019348265.1 Gemmatimonadota bacterium | reverse complement strand
AAGGACGACATCTCGTTGATCTTGGACTTTACGGTCGACTTGAAGGTCGACGAGAGCTGCGCGCGCATCGCCCCGATGGTCTGAAAGGACACCAGGGCGAGCTTGTCGTAGTTGTCGCCGAAGTAGTCGACGAAGGCCCTGGAGGCCACCTGCACGTCGTCCCAGGCTTGCGCTTCGGCCAGGGAGCCGGACTGGTCCAGGACCAGCACCAGGTCGATTGGGGGGCCGGTGGCGGTCGCGGCGGCACGCACGGGAATCTCTGCGAGACCGAGCAGCCCGGCGAAGAAGAGCTTCTGCGTCCGGGTGATGGAGACGCCGACCGTCTGCCGCCCCTTCGAGTCGGTGGCGAACTGCACGTCGACCGCCGCGCCGTTAGTCCCCGTCACCAGGCCGTTGGCCGCGGCGATCGCCATCACCGCGTTGGTCGCGCGGGTCTGGCCGAGCCGACCGATCCGCGCGCCCGCGAGTGCGCCGGCGTCCGCGACGCTGCTCAGCTGCGAGCGCGCGATGTACACGTGCCCGAAGTCCACGGCCAGGCCCGCCGTCGCTAGCAGCCCCACCAGCACGACGGCGGTCAGCACCAGGATGCCACCGCGCTCGTTTCTCGCGCGGGGCGGAAGGAAGCTCCGCGACCACACCGCGGCCGCCGCCCAGCTAGAAAACCGTGCGCTCATACAGCTCCTCGGGGAACACGAGCCTGGCGAGGCCAGACAAAGGAGTCACCGTAGAGAAATCATAGAAGACTTCAACGACGTAGAAGCTCTCCCCGCCGCTCAGGCCGCTGACGTCGATCGCGGACACCTGCCCGCCCTCGATCCCGATCTTGCTCCTCCCGGCATAGCCGGCCGACGCTTCCTGGTCCTCAATCCGGACGGTTCCGCCGGAGGACAGTACGCGGCTCGCCACGACGCCCCCCAGCGTGTTCAGGGAGATGTCCGCGCCGTTCGACAGCGTCACCGCGATCGCCTGCTGTAGCGACGTGCCACGGGCAGCCAGGTTTGCCCCCTCGCGACTCAGGCCGTTGACGGCGTGCTTCAACTCGAACGCGCGGCCAAACTCGATCACGCCCAGCAGGATGATCAACAGGATGGGCATGACCATCGCCAGCTCGACCGCGGCCTGCCCGCGTCGACATCTCAGCCGGCAGCGGAGATCAGTTGAAGGCGGGCTCATTCTTCATCGAGCTGCCGACGGAAAAGTAGAACGGCGTGGTGGGGAGCAGCGTTCGCAGTGGCGCGAGCGTGAAGCTGTAGTTGTAGAAGACGCGGACCTGCACCACCTCTCCCGGCTTGCCGCCGTCCGTCGGATTGATCCTGACGCTGTCCACCGTGACCCGCCGGTCGTCGGCGCTCTTCTGGATGACCCCGAGAATCGAGGCCGCCCGCGGCATCGGCTTTCCGGTCGCCGGGTCGGTGAGCTGTTGGCCGGTCACCGCGAAGCGCGTCGCTTCCTGCGTGATCTCGCGGACGGTCAGGCGCACATAGTACAGGCGCGAGAACTCCACGATCCCGCAGATCATCGCGAGAAAGAGCGGAACTACGAGCGCGAACTCGACCGCGGACTGGCCGAGCTCGCAGCGAAGCCTGGGTGGCAGACGCATGCGAGAGGTGATCGGGCCCGAACCGAGGCCCTTCGGATGTTGCGGTTGCGGCGCCATCCCGACACGCCGCTGAGCACCTCCCCAAAGCAAAAACCAGACCTTGGAAAGATAGGGAACGGGGAACAGGGAACAGGGAACAGCGGAACCGACAGGGGAGAGGGAAGAGTCTCGCAGAATGCGGCAGGGGCTGGCATCGCGCACGATGGCAGCCCCTGAGCCTCGTAGCCCGCTGTTCCCTGTTCCCTAACTAGAACACAGTCACGCTGATGTACTTCCTGGGGTTCTGCTGGATGTCCGTGATCAGGGCGTTCAGGTTATTGACCGTGGCGTTCAGGTTGTTGTAGAGCTGCTCGTCGGAGGTCAGCTTGCCGAGCGTTCCTTCGCCGCGCTCGAGGCGGCCGATGACCGCCTGGAGCGAAGCGCTGGTGCGGGTGAGTCCGGCGGTGGTCTGCGCCATCTGAGCGGTGAGGGCGTCGACCTGCTGGATGGAGCGCTGCAGCTCGAGCCCGGTGGTGGCCGACTCGACGTTGGTGGCGGAGCGGCGCAGGCTCGCCGACAGGGCCGATAGCTGGCCGCGCTGCTGGGTGGCGATCCCGTTCAGCTCGTCGAGCAGCGCCTGGAGCTCTTCCGCGCTGGAGCCGACCGAGCCGATGGTCTGGTCGGAGAGCAGCCGGTTGACGCGCATCAGCGCCGTATCCGCGCGCGAGCCGATTCCCACGGCCTGGGCCATGATGTCCGTCCCCTCCGCGACGCCGGGGAGCGTAGCGCCGTCGACCATCCGCTCGGCGGATCGGCCGGGGACGATGTCCACGACCATCCCGCCGAGGAGCCCGTTCGACTTCACCTGAGCGCGGGAGTCCGCCGGGATCTCGTACTCGTCGTAGATCTCCAGGCGTACGCCGACGCCCTCGGGGACGATGTCGAAGTCGATTACCCGCCCGACGTTCACGCCGCGCATCTGCACCGGGTCGCCGCGGCGCATTCCGCCCGCGCTCTCCACCACGGTATTCGCGTAATACCGGCCGCGGAACGTGCCCACGTCCGTCATCGTGAAGAGGATCGTGAGGAACGCCGCGAGCCCGACCAGGACGAAGATACCGACCCGCACCTCCCGGTTGGCCGAGCGGCGCGGCAGTGCCTTCAGCAGGTCCTCCTCCTTGAGGCGTCCGTGTGCTGCCTTCCGCTCCGCCTCTACCCCCGTTGCCATTAGACTGCCTCCAGCATGTTGGGCGTATCGATCATGGCGTCCCTCTCGAGGAAGGCGCGCACCAGCTGGTCCTCACTATCACGGAACTGCTGCGGCGTCCCTACGAAGCGGATGCGCCCCCTGTCCAGCATCGCGACGCGGTCGGTGATCGGGAGCGCGCCCTCGATGTCGTGCGTCACGATGATCGAGGTAACTCCGAGATCCACCGCCAGGCGCTGGATCAGCTGGTGCACCACCGCCCCGTTCACGGGGTCCAGCCCGGTCACCGGCTCGTCGTACAGCAGGATCTCCGGCCGGCCCACGATCGCTCGCGCCACCCCCACCCGCTTGCGCATCCCGCCAGACAGGTCCGAGGGAAGCTTCGACAGAACCGCGCGCGGATCCAGGTTCACCTGCTCCAGCGAGGTGGCGACGCGGCGCAGCACCTCACGGAACCGCATCCGCTTCAGCTCGTCCTCGGGCAGCCCCTGCGAGACGTTCTCGAACACGGTCATCGAGTCGAAGAGCGCCGCGTTCTGGAATACGTAGCCCACCTTCCGCCGGAGCTGCTCCATCACGCCCCGAGGCGACCGGAAGACGCTCTTTCCGTCGATGAGGACGTCCCCATAATCCGGGGAGATCAACCCGATGGTCGTCTTCAGCAGGACGCTCTTCCCCGTCCCGGAGTGCCCCACGACCGACATCGTCTCGCCGGTCTCCACCCGCAGGTTCACCCCCGCAAGAACGGGAGCGTCGAAGGATTTGTGAAGCTCGATGTATTCTACCATGGACTCGCTTCGCTCGTGCTATCAGCTATCAGCTATCAGCTATCAGCTATCAGCTATCAGCTATCAGCTATCAGTCGCTTCTGTCGCTTCTCCGCATCCGAAACCCGTTCCGATATCAGCTATCCACTTCCCGTCACGGATAGCTGATAGCTGATAGCTGATAGCTTCATCTCAGGAAAATCATCGGGAACGTCGCATCCAGAACGAGCACGGCCATGATCATATAGACGACGGCGGTCGTGGTTGAGCGGCCTACGCCCTCCGCACCGCCGTGGGTGAGCAGCCCCATGTGTGAGGCGATCAGCGGAATGATCAGGCCGAATACGGCGCCCTTGCCGACGGAGTAGTACAGGTCGAAGGTATGCCAGTAGATGCGCACGCCGTAGAGGAAGCTCTCCTTGCCGAGACCCAGCGTGGCTTCGGCGGTGAGCATCCCGGCAAAGATGCCGATGAAGTTGGCATACGCGGTCAACAGCGGAAGCGCGATGAGCCCGGCGATGATGCGCGGGGCGATCAGCTGGTGGATCGGGTGCCGCCCCAGCG
>JAHWJV010000360.1 GCA_019348265.1 Gemmatimonadota bacterium | reverse complement strand
GGGGACGGACGGGCCCGGCATCCTGATGAATCTCGGTCAGATCCTGAGATCAAACATCCATCCGACATCGTGGCTGAACACTGAAAAGCAGCGTTCGCGCCACCGACTGGTCGACTTTCTCGGACGCATGTGCCGTGAGAACGCCGGCACTGCGATGGGTGAGATTGCCGTTCGAGCGATCGTGCGCACGATCGTTTCCGACTCATGCATGGTCACGCTCGATGTGCGTGGGCAGTGCCTGGACTGCATCGCGGAGTGCCTCGACGAGCTTCCGTCCCTGGACGTCGAGCCGCACCTGGAGGTCGTGGAAGAGATCGTAACACGGTTCCGCCCAGGCCATGAGCGCGCTCTTGCATTGCAGGTGACGGATACCCACGACACGATCGACCCCCACGTCAACTTCCCGGACCGCCCGTTCCTGGAAGTCCTCGGGCGTGCCGCGAGTGCGAAAGCACACGAACGGGCCTTCGTCTTCGGAGCCAGGCTTGCGGATGCCGTTCTCCGCGTCGATGCCAGCGCACGTGCACGGGCCATCGTCGCACGCGCGACGGAAGGCCGTGCGGCACTGGCCGCGGTGCGGTTCGGCGTCCTCTCCTCCCCCGAGTTCGAAGCGTTCATCCGGGCGCGGCTGCCCAGCCGGGCCAGCGAGCTCAGCGACTACGTGGTCAACCGCCACCAGGTGCTGGTCGACGGGCTGACCATCCAGGAACTGTTCCGGTGGCTGATCGCGGCGCCCGAGAACTCGTCCAGCGACCGGGTTTCGCGCCGGACGATCACCGCGTTCTTCCGGCAGGTGCTCGGCATGGGGCAGGCCGCCAACGCGGGACTGGATGCCAGGCCGTTCTTCATCGACCACGGCTACGGCCCGGATGGCGACCAGCTCGATTGGCCGAGCTACGTGTTCCTGCCGGCGGGCACCATCTGGGGCAAGGGCGCGGGGGTAGACCTTTCCTGCGGCGTGGCGTTCGGCGGCGGAGTGGATCTCGCCGCCGGCAGGGGCCGCGACGCCGCGTACATCGGGGGAAGCTGGTCGGCCACGCTGTACCATGGCCATTCCCACGTGGGGGGTGCGGAGGGATCGCAGGGAGCGGAGTCCAGGGACCGCATTCTTCACTTCGGCCTTACCGTCAGTGACGGAGAGCGGCTTCCCTGGGGTGTGTACGTAGAAGCGGAACAGCACGTCGGCGGCGGAGTGTACCCGGGAGTGCGCACCTATCCGCTGGAACCCGCGCGTTGAGCCTGGCGGCGCTTTTTACGGGGCTCGATCCACCCGCCGCATCGTCCCTATCCAGTACCGCGGAGCACGCGTGTCCAAGCTCTACGATCCCGACCGTCCCGGCATGGCCGCCCTGCTGGGCGCCTACCAGGCTCCGCACGCGCTCTACGACCAGGCGAGGGCCCGGGACGGGGTCGCGTTCGATGCGGCAGGCAACTGCTGGCTCGTCACCGACCACCGGGCCGTCCGGAGCATCCTCGAGGACCGGCGGTTCACCTCCGACCTGCGCTTCGCGAGCGGGGGGAGGGCCCGGCCGGCCCGGCAGTCGTTCATCCAGGACGCGGTCGAGAAGCAGATCATCTTTTCGGACGGGGCGGACCACCACGGCGCCCAGCGGGTGATCCTGCAGGAGTCGTCGCGCAAGATGCAGGAGCTGGCCGGGTGGATCCGGGAGCTGGCGACCGGGTTGCTGCAGCCGCTGCCGGCCCGGGGCGAGCTGGACCTGGTGACCGACTTCGCGCTGCCGTACGCGCTGCGGACGGTCTGCCGGGTGTTCGGCATCCCCGCGGACGACTCTGGCCTGCTGGCCGAGCTGGCGCGCTGGTCCAACACCCATGCCGACCTCACCAGCGGCTACCTGAACATCCACATCAAGGAGATCGCGCAGCTGGGCGACTACTTCCGGCAGATCGTCGCGGCCCGCCGGGCCTCGCCGTCCGACGACCTGGTCAGCGCGTTCCTGGAGGCGGGGACCTTCGCCGACGACGAGCACCTCGTCATCAACTGCATGGGGGCCTTCGCCGCCGGCAGGGTGACCACGCAGAAGCTGATCGGCGACGGCGTGCCGATGCTGTTCCCGGAGTGGGGCGCCTGGCGGGAGATGGTGGCGGCGAACCCGGGGGCGAGCCGGCGGCTGGCCGAGGAGCTGCTGCGGGTGGTGACGCCCACCCGCTACCTGGGGCGGCACGCCACCGAAGACGTGGACCTTTCGGGCGAGTGGGGCCCCGGCCACCTGATCCGGGCGGGGCAGCGGGTCATCCTCTTCCTGGAGGCCGCCAACCGCGACCCCGCCCGCTTCCCCGACCCGCACGAGCTGAAGTGGGAGCGGCAGCCGAACCCGCACCTGGCGTTCGGCCACGGCCCGCATCGCTGCCCCGGGGCGAGCATCGCCCGCGCGGAGATCCAGATCGCCCTGGAGACGCTGCTCGCGACCTTCGAGACCCTCGGTCCGAACCCGTCCGCGCCGCCGGTCTGGGATCCCAACCCCAACCTCGGCGGCCATCGCTCGTACCCGTGCCTGTGCAGCTGAAGGGCCGCAACCTGACCCCGGAGGAACGCGCGGCCATCGGCCGGGCGCTGTCCCGCTATCTCACCTGTTGCTCGACAAACGCCGGGATTTCGGCTATGTTTCGGTGACACCAGCTTCCCCGGTGAGCATGCGCAGCGCACTCGATGTCGCGGCCTGGTTTCTGAACGAGGTCGACCGCAAGGCCGGCGACTCTATCACCAACCTCAAGCTCCAGAAGCTGGTCTATTACGCCCAGGCATGGGCGGTGACGCTGCTTGGCCGGAAGCTCTTCGAGGAGAAGGTCGAGGCTTGGGCTCACGGGCCGGTGGTGGATGTCGTTTACCAGGAATACAAGGGCTACGGATACAGCAGCCTGCCCCGGACGCGGAGGAAGCCCCAATTCGCGCCGGAGGAGCGCGTCGTGCTTGAGGACGTTCTCGCCGTCTACGGCGAGCACTCCGCGAAGTTCCTGGAAGTCCTGACGCACAATGAGCAGCCCTGGGAAGCCGTTTGGGGGGACAGGCCCGCCACCAGCCGGAGCCGGCGGGAGATCCCGCTCGCCCTCATGCGCGAGTTCTACGGACGGCAGTACGGGAATCGGGAGGACCCGAACATGAAGGTTGACCTGAAACAGATGCGGCCGGAACTCCTGGAAGCGGGGATCATCTCCCTTCCGCCGCTCCCCGCGGATCACTTTTCCGCCGACCACGACGAGTACGTGCGCGCCGTGAACCGCGACCTGGCGGCACGTCCGCGTCGCCAACGGAGGATCGTGCACGCTCGCGCATGAGCCAGATTGGAGACGTCCACAACCTCCCGCTCGAAGAGAGGCTGGACGCGGACAGTAAACTGGAGCGGCCCTGGCTGCTTCTGCATACGCCCAGAACGGAGACTCCGAACTGGGCGTTTGCTTACGGCAGCACCCAGCCGACGGAAATCGAGCTCGCGGCCGTACCCCTCTCGGTCGCGTGGACACGCGCAAGCACCCGGCGCCTGGAGCGGTCCAGCTTCTACCCGGCCCGGACACGCTGCGCCGCCTGGACGCGGCGCTTGTCGCGAACTTCGGCCTCTGATGGCCCAGGACGTGGGAAGCACCTGCGCCTGAACCTCTCGGAGACGATGCCCCGCCGGGGGGCCACATACCCCAACATACCCCAGCCCCTCGCGAGGAGGGTGGACGCGAAAGGCCCTGCATCGCAAGTCGAGGCAGGGCCTTCGCTTGTCCTGGCCGGGATGTGAGTTCCCAAAACTCTGTCGCCGATCCTCTCTAAACTCTGGCGCAATCCAGGATCACTGACCTTATCTTTTTCGCCGTTCCGTGCAGGGCTGCTGCCCACCGCCGGCAGGCGAGGGAGGATGATCCGGATGATCGACAGACACGCCGTACAGGCCCTGGTGAAGTCGGGCCTCTCCACGAAGGACATCGCAGCACAGATGGGCATCTCCGTGCGTTCCGTGCAGCGGATCGCGAAGGAGCCGCCCGTCGAGGAGCCCGACGACAAGCAAGCGCGAAGCGCCCGCCGCGTCGGACGTCCGCCGCTTCCCGAGCGCGTCGCCGAGCGGCTGCGCGAACTCGCCGCCGAGGACCCGCAGGCGCCGCCGCTGGAGGTGCTGCGGCAGC
>JAHWJV010000035.1 GCA_019348265.1 Gemmatimonadota bacterium | reverse complement strand
TGCTGCGGCGCAGCGGGAGAGGCAGCTCAGCGAGGCGCGCTGGCGTTCGCTGGCCTCGCACTCCTCCGACGTCGCCATGCTGTGCTCGGTCGACGCGCAGCTGCTGTTCGCCACCGAGGCGGCGCTGTCGGTGTTCGGCTATCGGGCAGAGGACCTCGTCGACGCCGACGGCTGGAGCGTCGAGATGCGGGTCCCGTTCAGCCAGCTGCGCTTCACCCCGGCCGACGACCAGGTGTGGGGGCTGCAGCTCGAGCGCATCATCGATCGGCGGCAGGAGATCGCGATGTTCGCCTTCTCTCCGCGATCCGCGCAGGGCGGGGTGGCTTCCTTCGGCGACCTGGCCGGGCTGCGCGGCATTCGCCCGGGCCGTCCGCTGGAGCTCGTGCCGTACGTCCTGAGCCAGGGCGATTTCGCGCCGACGCGCGGCAACGCGCTTCGGGACGACCGGGAGCTCCAGGTGAATGCCGGCTTGGATGCCCGCTACCGGATCACCTCGAACCTGACGCTCGCGGCCACGGTGAACCCCGACTTCGGCCAGGTGGAGGTGGACCCTGCGGTAATCAACCTCACGGCTTTCGAGACGCGGTTCGAGGAGAAGCGTCCCTTCTTCGTCGAGGGGTCCAGCAACTTTCGCTTCGGCGGCAACGTCACCTTCACCGGCGCGTCCGCGGCGAATCTGCTGTACTCGCGGCGCATCGGGCGGGCGCCACAGGTGGGGATCCGGGCGGACCAGGTGGACGCGCCGGCGGCTACTTCGATCATCGGTGCCGCCAAGCTGACAGGAAAGACGGCGAGCGGGTGGTCGCTGGGCGTGGTCGACGCCGTCACCGCGCGCGAAAGGGGACGCTTCGTCGACGGAGGCGGACTCGCGCAGGGCGCGGACGTCGAGCCCATGACGAACTATTTCGCCGGGCGACTGAGCCGGGAGCTGCATGCCGGCCGGAGCGCGCTGGGCGCCATGCTCACAGCTGTGAATCGGGCGGATGCGGACGAGCGAATCTCTGGCGCGCTCCGCTCCGGCGCTTATACCGGCGGTCTGGACTTCAGCCACGAGTGGGCGAACCGCAGCTGGTTCGTCGGCGGGTTCCTCTCCGGGAGCCTCGTCCAGGGGAGTGAGCAGGCGATCCTCCTCACCCAGCGTTCCCCGACGCGTTACCTGCAGCGTCCGGACGCCGAGGCGCTCGGGCTCGAACCCGATGCCACCTCCCTGACCGGCGCTGCCGCAACGGTGCAGCTCCGGAAGCAGGCGGGCGTGCACTGGACCGGCGATGCATGGGTGGGGACCATCTCACCCGGGTACGAGATCAACGACCTCGGCTTTCAGCAGAGTGCCGACCGCCACATGATGGGCGTCGGCGTCCGGTACACCCAGCGGCAGCCCGGAGCCGTGTTCCGGACCTGGAATCTCTTCACCGGCACGGAAAACCACAGCAATTACGACCGCGAGGTCGTCGAGCAGCGCGTCTTCTTCTTCGGTCAGTTCCAGCACGTCAGCTATTGGACCCTATCTCTCGGCACCCGGCTTGAACCGCCGGTGATGAGCGACCGTTTCACCCGGGGCGGCCCACTGGCGCGCCGGCCGAACGGCCGAGTGATGACGGCGAGCCTCACCTCCGACCCGCGCAAGCCGCTCGGCGGTCTGCTCCGCCTGAGCAGACAGGTGGATGAGTCCGGGACGGATATCCGCGACGTCAACTTCTCCATGGACGTGCGCAGCTCCCCCCGCTGGAATCTCTCGCTGGGCCCGAGCTACACCAGCGCCCGAGTGGATGCGCAATTCGTGACCGCGGTCGCCGACCCGACCATGACCGCGACCTTCGGGCGCAGGTACATCTTCGCCCCTCTGGACCAGACGGAGCTGAGCGTCGTCACGCGCCTGAACTACACGTTCACGCCGGACATGACGCTGGAGCTCTATGCGCAGCCGCTCATCGCCCACGGCGACTACGGCACGCCCAAACAGTTCCAGAAACCATCGGCCTACGAGTTCGCCACGTACGGTGAGGACCTCGGGACGATAAGGCGGGACGGCCGCTCGTTCGTGGTAAGCCCCGGCAACAGCGCGGCAACCTTCCGCGTAGCGGACCGGAGCTTCACCACCCGCTCCGTCCGAGGCAATGCGGTGCTGCGCTGGGAATACCGGCCCGGGAGCACCTTCTACGCGGTGTGGCAGCAGGAGCGGCTGAACGCACTCCTGATGGACCAGTTCGGCCTGAACCGCGCGGTGGGGACGTTGTTCGAGAGCGACGCCAACAACGTGCTGGTCCTGAAGTGGACGTACTGGTTCAATCCGTGAGGTCCTTGGCGTCCATGCGAGCCTCGATGCTGGTCTGGTTGGCCGTGCTGAGCCCGTCGCTATGCGCCGCGCAGACCGCCGCCGGCGCTCACGCGCCCGTTGGGGCTGCCGGCGGACTCCGCGCGGCTCCGGCGGCCGCCGCGCTGCGCGTCGAGGTCGCACCGCAGCTCAATGGCCGACTGGACGATGCCGCCTGGGCCCAGGCCCCGGCCATGGGCGAGTTCACCCAGCTCGACCCCGACGAGGGGCGCCCCGCCAGCGAGCGCACCGATTTCCGCATCGTGTACGACGACCAGGCGGTCTACGTGGGCGCTCGTCTCCACGATCGAGGCCCGATCACCTCCCGGCTCGGCCGCCGAGACATGACGACCGGGGCTTCCGATTGGTTCGTGGTGAGCCTGGACAGCTACCTGGACCGGCGGACCGCGTTCCGCTTCGAGGTGAACCCTTCAGGTGTACGCCGGGACGCGGCCATTGGTGGGGCGGGAGCCGGAGGCGGCGGGGGCGGCGGTGGCGCGTTCGGAGATCTCGCCTGGGACGCCGTCTGGGACGCGTCCACCAGCGTGGACGCCGAAGGGTGGACGGTGGAGATGCGTATCCCCTTCAGCCAGCTGCGGTTCACGACGGCCGCGGAGCAGACCTGGGGGCTCCAGGTGGAGCGCACGATCGACCGGCGCCAGGAGGTCGCGCTCTTCTCGTTCACGCCGAAATCCGAGGCGGGCGGTGTCCCAGCGTACGGGAGTCTGACGGGGCTGCAGGGAATCCGCCCCGGCCGGCCGCTGGAGCTCATCCCCTACGTTCTCAGCCAGGGCAACTTCATCGACCGCGGCGGGAGCCCCTTCCGGAGCGACCGCGAGCTGCAGGCGAATGCCGGGCTCGACGCCCGATACCGGATCACGTCGAACCTGACCCTCACCGCCACCCTGAACCCGGATTTCGGGCAGGTGGAGGTGGATCCCGCGGTGATCAACCTGAGCGCGTTCGAGACGCGATTCGAGGAGAGGCGGCCCTTTTTCGTCGAGGGATCCAGCAGCTTCCGCTTCGGCGGAACCGTCGGGGGCCCGAGCGCGGCGGCGGCGAGCCTGCTCTACACCCGCCGGCTCGGGCGCACCCCGCAGATCGGCGTGCGCGGGAGCCAGCTGGACGTGCCGCCCGCGACTTCGATCCTCGGCGCGGCGAAGCTCTCCGGGAAGACCGCGAACGGCTGGTCGCTCGGGGTGCTCAACGCCGTCACCGGCCGCGAGGAGGCTCGCTACCTGGATCCCGACGGCCTCACCCAGCGGGCGCTGGTGGAGCCGAGGTCGAATTATTTCGTCGGTCGCGTGAACCGCGAGCTGCGCCAGGGGCGCACCACGATCGGCGGGATCCTCACCACACTCAACCGCGATGTGGGCGGCGACAGCGCCGCGAGAGTGCTGCGCGGCGGAGCCTACACCGGCGGGCTCGACTTCGTGCACGAGTGGGCGAATCGCGGGTGGGGCCTCAGCGGCTTCGCGGTGGCCAGCCACGTCGAGGGCTCGCAGCGCGCGATCGAGCTGACGCAGCGCTCCGCGAACCGGTACTTCCAGCGGCCGGACGCGGAAAGCATCGGCCTCGACCCCTTCGCGACCTCGATGACCGGCATGGCCGCGAGCGTGCAGCTGCGAAAGCTCGCTGGCCTGCACTGGACCAGTGACAGCTGGGTTCAGGTGATCTCCCCAGCGTTCGAGACCAACGACGTCGGATTCCTACAGCGGGCCGATCGGCGCGCCTTCGGGATGGGCGTCACCTACAACGAGCGCCGCCCCGGGAAGCTCCTCCGGAACTACCGGATCACCAACTACGTGAACTACGGGCGCAACTACGACGGCGACGAGATCGAGCACTTCTGGTGGCAGAGGTTCACGTGGACCCACCTGAACTACTGGCAGGCGGGCGTGAACTGGCGCATCGAGCCGGAGCGGACGGATGACCGCTTCACGCGCGGCGGCCCGCTCGCCATGCGACCACGCATCTTCCTCGCCGGCGCGGAGGTGAGCACCGACCCGCGCAAGATGATCACGGGAACTGCGGAGCTCGCTTACGAGCAGACGCCGGCGGGGAGCCGCACGCGTTCCGTGCAGGTGGCCGCCTCCATCCGCACTTCCCCGCGGTGGAACCTCTCCCTCGGCCCGCGCTACACCCGCGCCCACGTCGACGCGCAGTACGTCACCGCCGTCACCGACGCCGCGATGACGGCTACCTTCGGCCGGCGCTACATCTTCGCGCCGCTCGACCAGACGGAGCTCAGCCTCGTCACGCGGCTGAACTATACCTTCACCCCGGACATGTCGTTCGAGCTGTACGCGCAGCCGCTCATCGCGCACGGCGACTATGGCACGCCGATGCAGTTCCAGACCCCCCGCGCCTACGAGTTCGCCACCTTCGGAAGGGACATCGGAAGCCTGGCCCGCGACGGAGATTCCTTCCTGGTGGACCCCGACGGCCCTGCCGGTCGCGCGGCGTTCCGCGTCCCGGACCGGACCTTCACCACGCGCTCGCTGCGCGGCAACGCGGTCTTACGCTGGGAGTTCCGCCCCGGAAGCACCTTCTACGCGGTCTGGCAGCAGGAGCGCCTGAATCGCGACCTCATGAACCACTTCGGTTTTGATCGTGCCGCGACCACCCTGGTCGACACACACGCGAACAACGTCTTCGTGCTCAAATGGACGTACTGGCTCAACCCGTGAACCGCCTGACCCGCTGCCTCTCCGCCGAAATCGCGAAGAGGGCGCCAATCGGCACGGCCGGCGGAGTGTTGCATTCCGCCCCTGAACCCGTACTTTTTCCTTCCTCGCCCCGTTACCTCCTGGAGGGAAGCTGCGAACCGGCCACGCGGAGGCTGGCATCCGTTCGCCCAGGCCAGCACAGAGCCCCCAGAACAGATTCCAAGGTTGGCGCGACCGACGTCTCGCCGCCGAGGGAGACGCCCTCCAGCAGAGGGCCTCGACTCTGGCGAGGCCGGCGCAGGCAGACGGGATCGGTAGACCGAACGGAATTCCCTCTGCACCAGGAGATGCGATGAAACGCCGGGAATTTCTCGCTGGCGCCGCCGCTAGCGCCGCTCTGGCCGCGCTCCCGCGGATGGCCTGGGCGCGAGACGCCGCCAGGGCGCCCATCCAGCTCGACAGGATCGCGATCATGACGCTCAATTTCCAGAGCATCCTGCGTGTTCCGGACGTCCAGGAGAGTCCTGCCCGCACCCTGGAAGTGATGGATCTCGGCCAGATGCTCGCGGACACCTACCGCGTCCACCGGGTCGAGTTCCAGCACTATCACATACCCGACACGGAGCCGTCGTATCTCCGGGCGCTGCGCGACCGCCTGGCGCAGAGCGGGTCGCGAGTCACCCAGATCAACCTGGAGTTCGGGGATCTGAATATCTCGGCGCCGCGCCAGCGGGACCGTCTCATGGCGATCGATCTGACGAAACAGTGGGTCGACAACGCGGTGCTGCTGGGCGCGCAACGTGTCATGGCGAACCAGGGTCCCGTGACGGAGGCCAACCTCGCGACCGGGGTCGCGGCGTACCGAAAGATGGTGGAGTACGGCAAGGCGAACGGCATCATCGTTTCGCTGGAAACCCGCGGCAACGCGCCCGGGCAGCAGGCCCGGGAGGCCGCACACGCGGAGGCGGTCGCCCGCGCAGCCGCGGCCGGGTCTCCGCCGCCTCCGCCGCTGAAGCCCGGCTGGGCGCTGCTCCACGACCTCATCGAGTGCGCCGGCGGATACTCCAACGTAGACATGGGCGGCGCCCGGGCCGCCAACCAGGGGGAGCTGCACGCAGTCATGCGGCGGATGATGCCCACCACGGCCGGCAGCATACACACCCGGCTCAACGCCAACTGGGACCTCGCCACGGTGATTCGCTATCTCGAGAACGACCTCGGGTACCGCGGCCTCTACACGATCGAGGTCGGTGCCGGGCACGAGGGCACGCGGAGCATCTACGACGTCGTCGTGGCGACTGCCTGACCGCGGAGCCGGGGCAGGGCTCGCACTACTTCATCAGGAGACGGAATGGCAGAGAAGGTCGGTTTCATCGGGTTGGGGATCATGGGCAGCCCGATGGCGAGAAATCTCATGCGGGCGGGCTACACGGTCGTCGTGCACAACCGCACTCCCGCTCGCGCGGAAGCGCTCGCCTCCGAAGGCGCGACCGTGGCTCCGGACCCGCGCAGCGTCGCCGAGCAGAGTGACGTCATCATCACCATGCTCCCGGATACCCCGGACGTGGAGCAGGTCGTGTCCGGGACGAACGGCGTTCTCGAGGGCATCGCGCCCGGTGCGCTCCTCATCGACATGAGCACCATCTCCCCCGCGGCAACGCGGCGTCTCGCCGACCGCCTGCGGGAAAAGGGCGCCTCGATGCTGGATGCGCCGGTAAGCGGGGCGGACGTGGGTGCGAAGGCGGGCACCCTTTCCATCATGGTCGGCGGCGAGCAGCAGGACTTCGAGCGCGCCATGCCGCTCTTCCAGGCGATGGGGAAGAGCATCGTTCACGTCGGCCGGAGCGGTGCGGGGCAGGTGACCAAGGCCGCCAATCAGGTGGTGACCGCATTGACCCTTGCCGCGCTTTCCGAGGCGCTCGTGCTCGGCGCGCGTGGCGGCGTCGAGCCGGAGAAGATCCTCGACGCGCTCGGCGGAGGCCTCGCGGCCAGTCGAGTGATGGAAGTGAAGCGCGAAAAGCTCCTCAGCCACGTATTCGAGCCGGGCTTCCGCGTCGAGCTACACCACAAGGATCTGGGCATCGCCCTCGCCGCCGGCCGCGAGCACGGGGTGGCGATGCCGATGACGGCTGCCGTCGACCAGCTGTTTCAGGCGCTCCAAACCAAGGGCTGGGGCGGCGAGGATCATTCGGCCATGCTCCGCCTCATCGAGGATCTGTCTCGGCGATGAACCGCGAATCGTACGCGCGCCCTGACGGCGCCACCTGGCCGGACCGGTTGCAGCCGGTTCGTCGCCCCGATCGACCGGCACCGGGAGCCTCCCTTGGATAGTCTAGCCGTTCTGAGCCTGCTTGCGCTCGCCCCGCTCCTCTTCGTCGGCGTTCTCCTCGTCGGCTTCCGCTGGCCGGCACAGTGGGCTATGCCGGTCGGCTACGTGGTCGTCGTGGCCATTGCGATGGTGGCGTGGGGGATGGATCTCACCCACGTTGCAGCGGCATCCATACAGGGCCTGATCCTGGCCGTGGGGCTGCTGTACGTCATATTCGGAGCACTGCTCCTCCTCGCTACCCTGACGGCGAGCGGAGCGATGCGTACGATTCGCGCCGCCTTCACCCGGATCAGCCCGGACCGCCGGGTTCAGGCGATCATCATCGGCTGGCTGTTCGGGAGCTTCATCGAGGGGGCCTCGGGCTTCGGAACGCCTGCCGCCGTGGCCGCTCCCCTGCTGCTCGCGCTCGGCTTCCCGGCCATGGCGGCCGTGATGGTGGGCCTGGTCATTCAGAGCACGCCCGTGAGCTTCGGCGCCCTGGGTACCCCGATGCTGGTGGGCGTCTTCGGAGGCCTCACCGGCAGCGTCGCGGTCGACGACTACCTCTTCACGCTGGGCACGGCCCTGCCCGGCTACATCGACTTCATCGCCGTCAGAGTCGCGCTGCTCCACGCGGCCGCCGGGACGCTGATTCCACTCTTCGTCGTTTGCATGCTCACCGGCTTCTTCGGCCGGAACCGCAGCTTCGGGGAGGGCCTGGGCGTCTGGAAGTTCGCGCTCTTCTCCGCGTTCGCGATGACGGTCCCGTACGTAACGGTCGCGGCCGTGCTCGGGCCCGAGTTCCCCTCACTGCTCGGCGGGCTGATCGGGCTCGCGGTGGTCACCTTCGCCGCGCAACGAGGATTTCTCCTCCCCACGCAGCGCTGGGAGTTCGCGCCGCGCGCAGAGTGGGAAAAGGACTGGATGGGCAACGTCGACCCCGCGGAGGACCTGGCGACGGCCCGGCCGGAGATCGGGATCGTCCGCGCCTGGACTCCGTACCTCCTGGTGGCGTCCATTCTCGTACTGACCCGCGTACCCCAGCTGCCGCTCCAGGCCTTCCTCTCCGGGATCTCCGTCTCCTGGAGCAATATCTTCGGGACGGGCATCTCCGGGGCGCTCCAGCCGCTCTACCTTCCCGGCACGGTGTTCCTCGTGACGGTGCTCGCGACGTACGGCATTCACCGCATGACACTGCCGCAGATCTCCGAGTCCTGGCGGGTGGCCGCCACCCAGACGGCTGGAGCGGGGCTGGCGCTTCTCTACGCTCTCCCGCTCGTCCGCGTGTTCATCAATTCGGGGCCGGACTTCAACGCTTCCGGGCTGAGCAGCATGCCGATCATGCTCGCCCAGGGCGCCGCTGCGCTCGCCGGATCGAGCTGGCCCTTCTTCGCGCCGTGGATCGGCGCGCTCGGCGCATTCATCGCCGGGAGCAATACCGTCAGCAACCTGACCTTCGCGCTCTTCCAGTTCGCCACGGCGCAGAACATCGGGGCCAGTCCCGCCGTCATCGTCGCCGCGCAGGCGGTGGGTGGGGCGGCGGGGAACATGATCGCGGTGCACAACGTCGTCGCCGCCGCCGCCACGGTGGGGCTGCTCGGCCAGGAGGGACCCCTCCTCCGTAAGACCGTCATTCCCATGACGTACTATTGCCTTCTCACAGGATCGCTGACGTTCATCTGGGTGCATGGGATCGGTCTGAACCTCGGTACCGTCGCCTTGCTCGCGCTCCTGGGCGGGGTCGGCTACGCCGTCATCACGCTCCGGCGCCGCGTTCCCGCGCCGCGCGACCACGCGTTGCCGGCACCACCCGACTCGCTCTCTTCCTGAGGATCTGCCAACGCCTGCACAGGCGGGCCACAGCCCTTCACCCCGACGCCCATACGCCCATGGTGAGGACACGCTCGGTGAGCACCCTGTCGCTACTCGGCGCGCTGGTCGTCGGAGCCCCCGCCCACGGCCAGGGACCGGCTCCGGATTTCGTGCCCGATCACACCTTCCAGGGCTCCGAGATCGGTGGGCTGCACAGGGCGGGGCAGGCGCAGTGGACCGCGCAGAACGGCGTCATCACCGGTACCGCCGGAGCCGGAGGTGGCGGGTGGCTCTTCCTGGATCGGTCGTACCAGGACGTCGCGTTCTTCAGCCGCTTCCGATGCGCGGCGGATTGTGACGCGGGTGTGCTGCTCCGCGCGGAGCGGACCCCGCAGGGGATGCAGGGCATCTTCGTTTCCCTCAGGTCGGGCGACGTCGCGCCTTACCGCGTAACGCTGGACAACAACGGCCGCATCGTGACCCGCGAGCTCGCGCGAGGCGGCGGCGGCGGTGGTGGAGGCGGGGGTGCTGCGCCCGCGGCTCCAGTGGCCACGTCGCCGATCCTCGCGGCCGCGACCGCCGCTCTGACCGCGCCGGTCTCCATCGTGCCCGGCCAGTGGAACTCCATCACGATCTTCCTGGATCGCAACAGCATCGCGAACCACCTCAACAACGTCCGCAACGCCATCCCGGGGGGCACCGTCGTCGCGCAGCCCGCGGCGGCACCGGCCGCGAACGCCGCGATCGTGCCTCCGAACACCATGAAGTACGGGTACGGCCCGATCGCGCTGTACGTCGGCTCCGGCTCCGCCGAGTTCGCCGGGGTTTCGACCAGGGACCTGACCACGACCACCATCGAGCCGGAACGGACCTCCGACCGGTTCCGCGCGCAGCGGATCGATGACTTCTACTACGCCTGGGGCGCCGACGTCGCGGACGTGAACCGCGACGGGGCCATGGACATCGTCTCCGGCCCGTTCTACTACCTCGGGCCGGCTTTCACCGCCCGCCGCGAGTTCTACCCCGCACGCGTTTTCAACCCGGGGATCGAGTACGCCAACGACATGATCACCTTCGCCCACGATTGGACCGGAGACGGCTGGCCGGACGTGCTGGTGACCGAGCGTCGCCCGATGGTGCTCTACGCCAACCCCAAAGGCGAGGCGCGCCGCTGGGATCGCCACGAGGTGCTGCCAGAAATCTGCAGCGAGTCCGTGGTGCGGGGCGACCTCTTCGGCGACGGCCGGCCCGCGATCGTGTACATCGGAGGCGATGGACGGGTCGCCTTCGCGCGGCCGGATCCCGCCGATCCTACCGCCAAATGGCCCATCAACCGCGTCTCGGCTCCGATCGTGGCGGGGTGCAACACACACGGCATCGGAATCGGCGACGTCAACCGGGACGGCCGTCCCGACATCCTATCCGCCCGCGGCTGGTGGGAGCAGCCCGCCACCGGCGCGCAGACCGGCCCCTGGATCGCGCACGAGGCGGCTTTCGGCGCCCTCACGCGCTCACCCCAACACCCCGGCGGCGCCGAGATCTCGGTCTACGACTTCAACGGCGACGGCCTGAACGACGTCGTCACCAGTGAGAGCGCCCACGGCTGGGGTCTATCCTGGTACGAGCAGAAGCGCGCCGCTGGCGGCGCCCGGACCTGGCAGGAGCACCGGATCATGGGCGATTACTCGACGCCGAACGCAGGCGGGGTGACCTTCTCGCAGCTGCATTCAGGCGCCACCCTCGCCGACGTAGACGGGGACAGGGTGATGGACTTCATCACGGGTAAGCGGCACTGGTCCCACCTCGACAGCTACAGCGATCCCGATCCGCACGGCCCCGCCGTGGTCTACTGGTACCGTTCGGTTCGTAATTCGAGCGCCCCCGGTGGAGTCGAATTCGTTCCGCACCTGATCCACAATCGCTCCGGTGTGGGGTCCGAGCTGAAGGTGCGGGACATCGACGGTAACGGCACCCTGGACATCGTGACCGCCGGGACCCGCGGATTGTTCGTCTTCTGGGGACTGCCCCGTTCCGGGGTGACCGCCCGGTAGGGGCACCCCCTGGCGCGACCTCGGCCTCTCACCCCGCGAATGAATTCGCGGCGACGAAAAACTGGAAGTCGGCCTTCGCCGACCGGATAGCCCAGCGCTGGGCAAAAGTCGCTGGATCATAAGTATGACTTATCGCCTGGTAATCAATAGCTATTGGACTTCTTCTGTGATTCCTCGTATGGTATCGGGGTAGGGGCGGGCGAGGCGCCGGAAGGCGCGATGCCGCTTCACGATGACCGCCGCTCGGTCCCCTTGTGTAGCGCGGGCCTCTCGGGATACGTTCTCTGTGCGAAGCGAAGCTTCGTCCTCCAGGCAGGCGCTGAATCTTGCTCCTCGCGGAGCAACGACGATATTGACTCGGCCCCCCCGCGCGTCCTTCCCAACTGCGGGGATTCGATCTCAGACAGTCACGCGGTGAACCCTTGCAGCGGGGCCGCGTTCTGAAATCCTGATCTTCACACGACAAAAGCAGGCGGTCCGCGGCGGCGCGGCCTCACGTCTGTAGACCTGCCTCTACGCACCCGGCGAGCTTCGCCGGTTGAGACCCGGCGCCTCACGGCGGCGGTGATGCCACGCGCTTTTTACTTCGAGGTCTTTCTGGGCGGGCCGAGACGCGGACAGGTGGTGGGGTTTCCCCGCCGTTTTCCCGGGCTCACCCGTCTGTCGCAAGTCGTGCAACGGCTTGCCATCGTCACCCTACCACAAGGGGTTTCCGTATGAGATGGAAATGGATGTTGGCGCTTTCGTTACTCTTCGCGGTCCCACAAGCGGTGTTCGCGCAGGGCGGCACCATCACGGGCCTGGTGACCGGAAGCGGCGAGCGGCCTCTGGCCGGTGCGGCGGTCACGGTTCAGGGTACGACCCTGGCGGTGCGGACCGGCACGAACGGGCGGTATACCCTCGCGAATGTTCCGGCCGGCGCGCGGACGGTGCGCGCGAGCTTCGCCGGTCACGCGGAGGGCACGCGCCAGGTAACCGTGGCCGCGGGGCAGACGGTGACGGCGAACGTCGCGCTGAGCCCGCAGGCGGTGCAGCTGGAGGGTCTGGTCGCCATCGGGTACGGCACGGCGGCGCGCCGGGACGTCACCGGCTCCATCTCCTCGGTACGGGCGGAGGAGGCGATCACACGCGCGGCTCCGACCGCGGCGATCGCCACCGCGCTGCAGGGCCGGGCGACGGGCGTGCAGGTCGTCTCCAACTCGGGCGCCCCGGGCGCCGGCGTGAGCGTGCGCGTGCGCGGCAGCAACTCGATCTCGGCGAACAGCGAGCCGCTCTACGTGATCGATGGGCTGCCGGTGGCGCAGGGCTCCTCGGGTACCGGTAACCCGCTCGCCTCCATCGACACGAACGAGATCGAATCGATCGAGGTCCTCAAGGACGCCTCCAGCACCTCCATCTACGGCGCGCGCGGCGCTAACGGCGTGGTGCTCATCACCACCAAGCGTGGGCAGCGTGGCTCGAACCGGGTATCGATCGAGTCCAGCTACGGAATGCAGGAGATCTCCCGCAACATCCCGGTGATGAACTCGCAGGAGCACATGCAGTTCATCAACGAGACCCGCGTGAACCGTGGCCTCAGCGCGCGGTACTCGCAGAGGGACATGGACACGGCGAAGACCTACGACTACGTCGGAGCCATCACCCGGCGGGCGCCGCAGATGGCGCACTCGCTCTCCTTCTCCGGTGGCGACGAGAGCACCCGATACCTGCTCGGCGGGAACTTCTCCCAGCAGGAAGGGATCATCCTGGGCACCAACTTCGAGCGCTACGGTCTGCGCTTCAACCTCGACCGGACGATCTCTTCGCGCTTCCGGATCGGGAACAGCCTCAGCCTGACCAACGTGTACGTGGAGGACGCCGGCGCCGGCAACCAGTTCGCGACGGCGACCCAATACCTCCCCTGGGTGCCGTTCCGCGACGCGGAAGGGAACTGGGTGCGCGACCTCGGCTTCGTCGGAATCCAGGGCATCGGGTCCAACCCGCTGGCCACGGTCAGCGAGCAGACCAACGAGAACTTCGCCTGGCGCGGCATCGGCTCCATCTTCGGTGAGTTCGACGTCACCGACGCGCTCAAGATCCGGAGCCAGCTCGGCGGGAACTACGGCTTCAGCCGGGATGGCGTCTACAGCCCCAGCACCATCACGCAGGGCTTCGCCGTCGGAGGCCAGGCCAACCTGAACACCAACCAGTCGCGCGAGCTCACCGCCGAGAACCTGGTCACCTGGCGTCGCGAGCTCGGACCGGGCAACTTCGACGTGCTCGGCGGATTCTCCGTCCAGACGTCCGACTTCCAGTCGCAGGGCGCGTCCGGTCAGACGATCCCCAGCGACGTGCTCAACTACAATGCCCTGGGGCAGTCCGCTTCCACTGGTCGCGGCGTAAGCAGTAATCGCGTGGAGTGGACGCTGCTCTCCTATCTCGGGCGTGCGAACTACAACCTGCTCGACCGCTATATCTTCACGGTCACTGGGCGTCGCGACGGCTCCAGCCGCTTCGGCGCCAACAACAAGTGGGCGTTCTTCCCCTCGGCGGCCTTCGCGTGGCGCGCGATCGACGAGCCCTTCATGCAGAACCAGGAGGCGCTCAGTGATCTGAAGTTCCGCCTCAGTTACGGCCGCACGGGGAACCAGGCGATCAGCGAGTACCAGTCGCTGCCGCAGATGCAGACGCAGTTCTACGGGTTCGGGACCAGCTCGGTGGAGCGGATCGCCATCTCGCCGGCCGCACAGTCGGGGAACCCGTCGCTGAAGTGGGAGACCCAGGACCAGCTCAACGTCGGGTTCGACCTGGGAGTGCTCAGCAACCGCGTCAGCCTCTCGGCGGACGCGTACCAGTCGACCACGTCGGACCTGCTCCTCTCCGTGGAGCTCCCGTGGACCACGGGTACCAGCAGCCAGCTGCGGAACGTCGGCGCCGTCCGTAACCGCGGCGTCGAGTTCGCGCTGAACGCGATCGTCTGGGAGGGGGACCGCTTCAACTGGCGCAGCACGTTGAACTTCGCGAAGAACGTCAACGAGGTGCTGAAGCTCGCGGAAGGACAGGATTTCTTTCTGCCTGGC
>JAHWJV010000359.1 GCA_019348265.1 Gemmatimonadota bacterium | reverse complement strand
TGGAGGGATTGGGGCTTCCGAGGCTGGCACCGCACTGACCTCAACTTTCCGAACCGCCGGATGCGGACCCGCATGTCCGGTGGTGTGGGAGGGGAGTGGCCGGGATCGCCGGTCACCCCCTATCCCGCTTTGCCCCGCCAACACCCTTGCTGTCGGTTCGTGCTGTCGGTTCCTACTTCGTCCGCCCGTCCATCCGCAGCGGCTTCCGCGCCGCCTGCGCCTCTCTCTGCCGATCGAGCGTCGACTGTCGATAGATCGTCAGCAGGGTCATGACGCTCATTCCCAGCGCGTCCGCCGCGACCTTCGCATCCTCCGGACTGATCTCGGACGCGGCTTTGCGGCGCATACTATGCGTCCCTACCCGTGCGCGCTCGATTCCTGCGGCGCGTGCGGCCGCCTTGAACCATTTTCCAAACAAGCTCCGGCTCATGGGTTGAGCCGGATCGATTGGGGAAGGGAATACCAACGCATCCCCGATCGCGCGAAGCGCCGCCTGGGCCGCCCTCAGCTCCTGAACTGCAGCCGGCGAGAGAGCCGTCCAATGCTCCTTGCGCTGCTTGTCGTACCGAGCGTCCCACCCGATCCGTTCTCCCGCCCCGTCGATGTCCGACCAACGGAGGTGTCGCACGCTCTGCCCGCGGTGCCCGGACTCGTTCAGCAGCACCAGTTGTAACCGACGACGGATGAGCTCGTCACGGGTAGGCTGACGCTCGCTCGCACCGCGTTTCCCTCGACGTTTGGGGGTGCTCTCTACCACGGCCAGCATCGCCTGATACTCCTCCTCGTAGATCGCCGGCTGCGCTGGTGACGGATTGCGGGGTAGCTTGAACCCGGCGACGGGATTCTTGGCGATCATCCCCGTAAGGACTGCCCAATTCAACAACGCCCTCAGGAACTGCAGGTCGTACTGGACCTGCCGCGCGCCCACACCAGCGTATCCGAGCTGTCCGCCCTTCTCCACCTTCCGAGCACGGGCAGGTGCGATCCGCCCGGCCGCGCGCTCGACTTAGGGAGTTCCGGTCAGGGAGCTTCGCTGCAAGGTCGGGTTCGTCTTCCAAACACCGGTGATGTTTCCTGGGACGGTGCGCGACAACCTGCGCGAGGCCGCCGAGCTGGCGCGCAATCCAGAGAAGGATCTCGAGGCGGAGATGCGTGCGGCGATGGATCTGGCGGAACTCGATCGGGCCCTGCTGGGCCGGGAGGGTGATCGCCTGTCCATGGGCCAGAAGCAACGTGCCAACATCGCCAGGGCGCTGATGACCCGGCCCGAGGTGCTCCTGATGGATGAGCCCACGTCTGCGCTCGACCCGGAGACCGCCGAACGACTCGCAGATACCATCCGCCGCCTGAGCGTCGAGCGAATGTTCGCCGTGGTCATGATCACCCACCGCCTGGCGGAGGCGCGTCGGGCGAGCGACTTCATGGCGGTCATGGAAGCGGGGCAGGTCATCGAGGCCGGCCCCACACCCGAGATCTTTGGGCAGACTGAGAATGCGCGCCTTCGGGCATTCCTCGAGAGCGGGAGGGAGAGGTGATTTCTGTTCTTCAGCCCTCGGAAGTCCAGGACCGACCGATCGTGGACGTATCGTCGCTGGATCTCACCCTGGCGGTCGGGCTAATTCTGATCGCGATCGGAGTCTCCCGCTGGCAGAAGCTTGGGTTGGAGAAGGACTTCGTCGTGGGTGCCGTCCGCACGGTTTTCCAGCTCGCGCTCGTCGGCTATGTCCTGGTATACATCTTCGCGCTCGACCGCTGGTACCTGGTGATCGCGGCCCTCCTCTCCATGTTGGTAGTGGCGACCCACACGGCGGTGTACCGGCACGAAGAATCGAGGAGGGCACTGCTCGGGATCACTGCCGCGGCGATGCTCCTCGGTTCCGGACTCAGCCTTCTTTACGTCGGGGCAGTGGTGGTTCGGATGGAGCCCTGGTACAACCCTCGCTATCTGATCCCGCTGTTCGGGATGATCGTGGGCAACGCCATGAACGCCGCCGCACTCGCCGCCGAGCGCCTCCGTAGCGAGATGGAGAGCCGTCGTGCGGAGGTCGAGGCGTACCTCGCCCTGGGCGCCTCTCCGGAGCGGGCATCTCGTGAGCCCGTGCGCCGCTCCCTCCTGGCGTCACTCATCCCGACGGTGAATGGGCTGATGGTGGTGGGGCTGGTTTCGATCCCCGGCATGATGACCGGCCAGATCATCGCGGGAGCTTCACCGCTCACGGCGTTCCGCTATCAGATCGTGGTCATGTTCATGCTGGCGAGCTCGGTCGCGATCACCGCGACCGTCGTGACGCTCTGGTATTGCCGGATCTTCTTCACCAGGGCTGAGCAACTCCGTCCGGGGGCGCAGGCATCAGGCTCATGACGAGGTGGAGCGGTAGCCATCATGCTGCTGTGGGAGAGCAAAGTGCCGGAGCCGGTAATCGTGCCGCTGGCGGTCGTGCTGGGCTCAGGCTTCTTCGTATCAGGCAGTCCCCCATGACCTTCTCGGGAGGTAGGAATGCGACCACAGAACGCGCTCGACTGGACCGCCTTCGTCTTCCTGATCCTTGGGGCATTCGCCTGGGGCTACTTCGTCACGGACGTTAACATCCTGGACGTGGTACTCGAGAAGATCTGGGACCCTCTCGACGACGTGATGTTCGTGCTGATCGCGCTCTCCGGCTTGTACTGGATCATTCGCGTGCTCGGACCAAGACGGAGCTGACGAGATCGGGCGCTTCCGGGTGGAAGTGAGAAGCATGGCAAGATACCCAGGGTGTCCAGCCGCGACTGCGGAGGTGCTCGACGGCAGAGACCATCTTCGGTTCGTAGTGAGGTGATGCACTCGGAGTCGACCGTTCAGTTGGCACGCAGCGTTCTGTCCGTGTTGATCCTCACCGCGTGCGACAACCGCTCGCCGCAGAGATCGACTCCGGTCCAAGGGGCTGCACTGCCGGCTGCCGTATCCTCCCGGGACTCCCTCCCGAGGGATTCAACCGCGTCCACCGGAGGGGGTCTCTCCCCGGATGAACTCCTGCGCAGCGCTCGTCCGGTCACCCCCGAGGAGGCCAGAGCGCGCGGGCTTGAGCCCGATACCTCGATCCACCTCGAGCACCCTGTCGGGTGGGATACGCTGCGCTGAGCGGATCGCACTATAATCATCGGCTGGCCGAGGGAGTTCCGCTGGCGGAGGCGGAGAGCGATTGCCCGGACGTCCTCGTGCGGCCGGAGATTAAGGTGAGGGTGATAAACCGCCATGCGCGCGAAGACGCGACGCCTCTCGATCACCCGTTCCACCTGCACGGCTCCTTATTCCAGGTTGGAGTTGGACAACCGCCGCCGGAGTTCCCTTCCTAGGGGGAAACTGCTTACGTGCGCGGCTCGCGCGCGCGTGAGGAGCGCGTGGATCCGCGGCGCTGTCGGGCGTCAACCGAGGCCCACTTGGAACATCAGGAGCCCCACTACTGCGGCGGCGACGACGATCACGGGCTCGGGTACCTTCCAGCGCCAGAGGATCCCAAGCGTCACGATCGCGATGAAGGCGGTCACTGCGTCCGTGATGGAGCGGCGCCCGAGCACGATCACGGCCCCCGAAATGGCACCGACGGCGGCGACGGTCACGCCGTCGACGAAGGCGGCCACACCAGGCCGCTTTCCATGCTTCTTTGAAGTAGGGAGCGGGGACCATGGTGAGCAGGTACGCCGGCAGGAAGGTGCCCAGCGCGGCCACACTCGCGCCGGACATCCCGGCGAGCAGGTACCCGATGAATCCGGTGGTGATGACGACGGGGCCGGGAGTGATCATCGCCACCGCCACCGCGTCCAGGAACTGGTGCTCCGTGAGCCAGCCATACTCCTTCACGACCCCCGAGTACAGGAACGGTACGATCGCCAGCCCGCTCCCGAACACGAACGCGCCCGCGTAGATGAAGTAGGTGAAGATCTTCCACAGGAGCCCGCTGGGGGCGAACGCCGCGGAGGCGAGCAGAAACGGGGCGAAGCCGAAGGCTGCGCCGGAGCGGCGTCCCAGCTTCGGCCGGACCCGGTATACCCAGACGATCGCGCCCGCCACGATGAAGAGCCAGGCGATCTCCGATTCCGTGATCGCCGTGATTGCGGCGCTGACGAGATAGATCGCCCAGAGCAGTCGGTCCTTA
>JAHWJV010000358.1 GCA_019348265.1 Gemmatimonadota bacterium | reverse complement strand
GGCCTCCGCGCGGCTAAGCGGGAGGAGCATGGTCTCGGCGCCGTTCCGCACGAAGCTCGGGCCGCCGAAGAAGAGCAGGAGCCCGGCGATCACGACGCCGGCGAGAACGCCCGACGAGCGCTGCAGACTCTGCTTCTCGATCCGGCGGCCGTTGTCCACCGCACGGCAGCGCTCTACCGCCGTCTCGATCGTCTTCCGCGCGAGGCCGGAGGAGATCGCGCTGTCCTCTCCAACCGCATTCCCGACCGCCAGCGCGCTGAGCAGCGACGCGTGCAGCGACGGCTCCCGCTCCTCGAGGTACAGAGCGACTCGCTCGTCGCTGATGCGCTTCCACTGTGGCATCACCAGGAACCAGACGGTGAGGCCGAGGAAGATCGCGACCGTCGCGATCCTCAGCCCGAGCACCAGCCCCGGCGAGAACTCCGTCCGGTCGAGCAGGAATACGGAAATCAGGAAGGTCAGCAGCGAGAACGCGGCAATGACCGCGAGCCCGCGCAGCGCCAGCTTCAGCCTCCAACGCTGGCGGACCTGCTTGATGATGTCCAGGAGCTCCGCGTGTCCCGGAGCATCGCTCGTGCGTCGCTGCATGTTGCCTCCTGAGGTGAACAAAAACGGCAGTCTTCAGTCTTCACTCTTTCAGTCTACGTCGAGGAGAGTCGGTTGTTCAGCGGACTGGAGACTGACGACTGACGACTGAAGACTCTCTTTTCCGCCAGTTCGAGATCGCCGTCTCTGCGGCGAGGAGCAGGAACCCTACCACGACCAGATACCACCAGGCGCTCTGCTCACGCTCCTTGTCCTGGAGCGTGAGCGCGAGGGGGCCGCCGGAGCGGGAGCCGGCCTCCGGGCGCGGCGTGATCGCGCTCACGACCTCCGTCGCGGGCACCGCTTCCATGTTCGACTCGGTCGGGTCGACGTTGACCGCGACCACGGAGGAGCCGGCGCCGGAGCGCCCGTCGCGCAGCTGGTAGAAGCCGGGCTCGTCGAGGGTGAGCGTCGCCTGCTGGTCGAGCTCGAAACGGTCGCCCGAGGGCGAGATCGCGAGCCCGAACTGCTGCGAGGCGACGGCCGCGGCCGCGGGGTCGAAGGGGTCGCCCACGGTGAACGCGGGGCGCGCCTGCGCGTATCCCGACGCATGCTTCACCAGCTCGTGCATGAAGGGCAGGAAGACCGGCTGGACCGCCAGGTCCGTCGCGTCCGCGTCCATGCTCGCGGCCCAGACCATCACCCTTCCCTTCCCGACCGGCTGCTCCGTCAGGGCCGTGCCGCCATCGCTGAACCTGGCGAGCACCCGCTGGTTCGTGCCGGACGGCAGCTGCCGATAGCGGTAGAACCGCGCGCCGGTGAAGTCGCCGCTGCGCGGGGTGCTGAAGGCGGAGAACGCCGGATGGCCGAAGTCGATGAATCCGAGCGCGATCCCCGCGTCGCCGTGGTCGACGGCGGAGCCCCGGCGATCGGGCATCACCCCTTCCCAGCCACCCGTCCGGCTGTCGCCGAGCAGCATGAGCACCCCGCCGCCGTTCTCGACGAAGGTGCGCAGCCGGTTGCCCAGCTCACCGCCGGGAATGCGCGCCTGGTTCAGGACCACCACCGAGGCCTGCGTCAGGTCGGCCGCCGTCAACCCGCCTTCCGGGCGCGAAACGGTGCGGAAGCCCGGCGTGTCGCCGATGGAGAGCGCGCGCTCCAGGAAGAAATTCCCCTGGCCGCCGCCCGATCCGTCCACGAGCACGACCCCGATCCGCTGGTCGGGCGACAGGCCGAAGAAGTAGTTGTTGTCCGCCGGGAGCGAGTCTGCCGGTGTGCGCACCACGCCGCGGGTGACGCCGGTCTCGGTGAGCGTGACCGGCGCGAACTCGACGGTGGCGGTGCCCCCGTTGGCGTCCAGCGAGACCGTTCGCGTATCCACGCGGCGCCCGTCGATCTCGAGCGTTACCGGGAGCGCCGGCTGAGCCCGGTCGCCCTGGTTGACGAGGCGCGCCGTGGCCACCGCGCGCTCCCTGCCAGCGGCGAGCGTTCGAGTGAAGCTGACGGAGCCCACCACCACGTTGGACGGGTTCGGGTTCCCGATCGAGACGGGCGTGATCACCGTCCCGGCGGGGAAGCGGATCGACCTGGCCTCGCCGGCATCCTTCTCCCACCCGTTCCGCTGAAAGTCCGAGATCACCACCACCTCGCGCCGCGGGTGCGGCGACGCGGTGAGAAGCCGCTCCGCGTAGCGTAGCGCCGGCGAGTAGCGAGTGGCCCTCGAGCTCGGCCCGGCCGCTCCGAGAGCCGCGCGGAGCATGGCCTTGTCCGGGCTCGACTCCGCAGCCGCCTCGCTGCGCGAGTCGAACAGGATCAGCGAGACCCGATCGTTCGTCCGCATCGACTCGATCCGGGCCGAGGCTTCCTGCTTCGCGCGCGCCCAGCGGTCGCCGTAGCTCATGCTGTACGACCGATCCAGCAGGATCACCGTCTCTCGTGCGCCGGTGAGCACCGGTGCGGCGCTCGCCTCCTCCCGCTGCAGGAACGGCCGCGCGAAAGCCAGAGTGATCAACGCGATCGCCAGGCAGCGCATGAGCAGCAGCGGCCAGTTACGGATCCGCCGGCGCGCGGTCGAACGGTGCGGGACCCGCGCGACGAACATCAGCGACGGGAAGTCTACCGACTCCTTGGTCTGCCGACGCGTCAGGTGGATCAGGATCGGGACGGCGAGAGCCGCCAGACCGATCAAGAATGCCGGAACCAGAAAACTAAGGGACATCAGCGCACCCGATTCAACCGCTCACGGGCGGAAAGGAACGTGAAGAGGGCGTAGTCTAGAGGCATCCCCGTGTTGAACATCGCATAGTCCACACGGTTCTGAGAAAACTTCTGTGTCAGAGCCGCGATGTGCTCCTGCACCAGCTCACGGTAGCGCACGCGCATGTTCTCGGGTACGACGGGCGTCCTCTCTCCCGTCTCGAGCTCTCGGAAGTTGGTCGCGTCCGTAAACGGAAACTCGATCTCTGTCGGGTCCAGGAGGTGGAAGACCATGAGATCGTGTCCGCGCGCGCGGAGCGGCTTCACCGCCTCCATGATCGCGTCCGGCTCCTCGTAGAAGTCGGAGATCAGCGCGATGATCCCGCGCCGGCGCAGCCGGTCCGCGACGCGCACCAGCGCCGGCGCGAGCTCGCCACGCTGGCCCTTGGCCGCCTCGATCCGGTTCAACGTGTGGAGGATCACCTCCAGGTGCTTCGCGGACGGCGGCACGTAGTCGACGATGTCGGCGTCGAAGGTGGCCAGCCCCACGCGGTCGCGCTGCTCCCGCGAAAAATACATGAGGCACGCCGCCAGGAACCGCGCATAGTCAAGCTTCGGAATCCCGCTCCCCGTGTAGCTCATCGACCTCGAGACATCCAGCACCGCCATGAAG
Organism: Gemmatimonadota bacterium; assembly: GCA_019348265.1. Taxonomy (GTDB): domain Bacteria; phylum Gemmatimonadota; class Gemmatimonadetes; order Longimicrobiales; family Longimicrobiaceae; genus JAHWJV01. The sequence continues at coordinate 743 of JAHWJV010000358.1, read as the reverse complement.
TTCGCGTTGGTGTCCGCCTCGAACTCCTTCACGTAATAGCGGTCCGTGCGCGCGTACAGCTTCCAGTCGACCCGGCGGATGTCATCGCCCGGGTTGTACGAGCGGTGCTCCGCGAAGTCGATCGACATCCCCAGATACGGCGCGCGGTGCAGCCCATTGATGAAGCCGTCCACCACGGTCCGTGCCAGGAGCTCCAGGTTCCCGATCCGACCCAGGACCTTGGGATCGAGGAAGCCGGCGGAGGCGAAGTTACGAGCGTACGAGGGCATTTATTTATCTGATCCGATCATAGAGACCGTTTGTCATTCCTAGCGCGCTCGGGATGACAGTTGCGTTCAATCGCTGGTTCTCACTCACATGCCCGACTTCGGCACCGGCACGTGCTCCAGCAGCTGGTCGATGATGCTGTCGGTGGTGACGCGCTCGGACTCGGCGTGGAAGTTGGTCAGGATCCGGTGGCGGAGGACCGGGTGCGCGAGGGCGCGGACGTCCTCGAACTGCACGTGCGGGCGGCCGTCCATCAGGGCGCGCGCCTTGGCGCCCAGGGTGAGGTATTGGGCCGCGCGCACGCTGCCGCCGAAGTTCACCCACTTCTTGATGAAGTCTGGCGAGTCGCCGTTGGCGCTGGGGCGCGTGGTGCGCACCAGGGCCAGCGCGTAGCGCAGCACGGCGTCCGAGACGGGGACCTTCCGCACGAGGCGCTGGAAGGCGAGGATGTCCGCCCCCGTCACCACATGGTCGAA
>JAHWJV010000357.1 GCA_019348265.1 Gemmatimonadota bacterium | reverse complement strand
GCCCTCCCCTTCGCCCTCGCCGGTCTGGAGATCGTGCGCCGGCGCGACGGGGCGAGCGCGGCGCTCCTCGGCGCTTGGACCGTGCTCCCGGTGATCAATGTGCTGCTGCAGGGAAAGCCGTGGCCGTATCTCTGGCTGCCGATCTACGCCCCGCTCGCGGTCCTGACGGTCGTCGGGATGCACGGGATGCTGGCACCCCTGCTGGAGGGGCGCAGGGCCGAATGGAGCGGATCGCGACCGCTCCTGCTCACGCTCGCGGCGGTCCTGATGGTCTCCGCGATCCTCCCGCCGGCGAACTGGCTCCTCGATTCGCGATCGCTCCTGCGGGCCGGACCAGCGGCAGCGACGTACGACGCGGGAGCGTTCGGCCAGCATGGACGTGGGGACGCATCGCTGTCGGCCATTGCCGAATCGATCCGGGAGCGCACCGGACCCGGCGACCGCGTCCTCTCCTGGGGCATGACCCCGACGGTGAACTTCCTGAGCGGCCGCAGCTCACCGAGCCGCTTCGGGGTCGACCTGCCGCTCGAGAGTGGTGGCGGGCATCCGCTGCAGCGTGCCTACCGTCGCGAGCTCATGGCGGCGCTCCACGCCACTCCGCCCAAGTTCGTGGTGGTGGACATCCCGGAGTGCGACCTACCGGTGAGCGACCATGGGATTCAGGATTTCCCGGAGCTGGCGGGCTTTCTCCGGGAGCGATATCAGTTGGAGACGGAGGTTGGATACCGGCGGGAGGGACAGCCGGGCTGCGTACGCGTTCTCCGGGCGAGCAACGGAACCGCGACCAGGCGGTAAGGGGGCTGCGTTCGCAGCCCCCTCACGAGTCCCTGCCTTTATTCGCTTTCCAGTGAGAGCGACACCTTGAGGGGACGATTTCGCTCGATGGTCCAGTTCGCCCCGCCGTTCGTGCTGACGAACGACTGGAGCGATGCCGGCGGAAGATCGTCCCGGAACGCGATCCCGTAGCACCCCCTGTCCAACGTGGCGCTGGCGCGGACGGCGTAGGTGCGTCCGGCCGTGAGAGTGACCTCCGCGGGAACGATCACCTGACGAGCCGCCCAGGACACGCGAGCGGGCTCGATCTCGCTCTGCTGCAGTACCTGGCCGTCGGGCACGGACAAGATCTGAAGAATGAGCGGAGAGGTGGGCGATCCTTTCTGATAGGTCGTGAACGAGACGGACCGCAGGCGGCTAGTGGAGCCCGGCGTGAACCGCACCTCGCGCTGTACCCGGCCGGTGGTGCCCGGCGCCCCGATGTCGCACTGCAGCCGGTGACGCTCCGCTCTCGCCCGGGAGGTCGGCGCATCCTCCCGCGTCAGCACGGGCGCGTAGTTGTACGGCGCGCAGGTGATCCTGCCGATCTCCCCCGAGCTGTCGAACGAAAGGGCGGCCCAGAACTGGTCGCCCGTTGCCTCGTTCTTCTCACCGTTGTTCCACAGGTCGCTCATGTACAGGTACCACGATCCGCCGCCGTGGGCCGGGAGCTCGGCCACGTGGGCCGGCTGACCGCCGCACGAGGTGGTGGTGAGCTTCTTCGGGGCCGACCACGGCCCCAGCGGGGTCGGCGCCGAGACGTAGGAGGTTCCGGTGGTGCAATACCCGCACTTCGGGTCCGACATGGTGATGTAGTAGCGCCCCGCACGCTTGAACATGGAAGGCGCCTCGACGTTGTGCAGGCCGAGCCGCATGTGCCGTCCGGTCCCGGTGAGGAAATCGGGGCCCAGCACCTCGATCATCAGATCGCCACCCTTCCGCCAGTCCGTGTACACCAGGTAGGCTGTGCCGTCGTCGTCCGCGAAGAGATTGTGGTCCCCGTTGAACGCGTCGGCGCTGGTGGTGAGACGAGGGAAGCCACGATCTTCGAAGGGACCCGTCGGAGAGGTCGCCTCCATCACATAGAAGCCGCCGGGGGCGTCGTATGCGTTTATCCAGAGGACGTAGCGTTTCGTCGTCGGGTTATACAGAACGTGCGGCCGGAAGCATCCATTCGTCCGCCCCTGGCAGCGCGCCTGCCACGGGTGGTGCTCCGTAACATCGAAGAGCGCGCCGCGGTCCGTCCAGTGGACCAGGTCCGGAGAGCTGTAGACGCGGAAGCCACAGAAGGGGGTGCCGGGGATGGTCCACTCGAACCCGCAGCCGTAGTGCTCGCCGTACCAGTAGTAGGTGTCTCCGAACCGGCGGATCTCGCCGCCGTGCGCGTCCACCGCGTTCCCCTCCACGTCGAACCGGGTGAGCCGGTTCCCCGCGGGATCGAAGTTTATCAGGGGCAGTGTGCCGGGAGGTGGCGCGACCGAATCCACGTGCGGGAGACGCTCTATGTCCTCGCCGGTGGCGACCTGATCCTCGCCCAGCGGGGACTCCCGGCAGGCGCCGACGACCAGCAGCGCAGCCAGAACCGCCCGCCAGATTGGCTTCCTCGCCGTACACCGCTTCCAGTCTCGCATCGACAAATGTATCCGCATGTATGTACTCCTGAGGCGTGTCCGCTGCTGCGTCATGCCGGCGACACAGCCCTCTGTACGAGGGCTCGCTCGTTGGGCGCGAGGATGTAGCGCCAGGCGAGAAGCCCGAAACCGACAAGCGAACCCGTGAGGAACGCGACCTTGAGCCCAAGACCGCTCAGCACCGCAGCTCCCGCGAGCGCGAGAAGGGCAGGCGCCGTCATCATGCCGGTGCGGCGCACGAGCGAGGAGCCTGTGGGGAGCGACCGCTCCGCCAGGAGGAAGAGGAGAACCGTATCGGCCGCCATTCGGACCACCCAGGCGATGGCGACGCCTTCCAGCCCGAAAGTGCGGGCCACGGCCCACAGAAGCACGCCGTAGGCGGGTAGCTCCAGCAGGTGGAGCTTCCCGACCAGATCCGGTCGCCCGACACCCTGGAGGACGGCGAACGGCACTTGCGCAAGGCAGTTGATAAACACCCCGGCGGCCAGCCACTGCAGTACGCGCGTGCTGTTGACGGCGAATTCGCTGCCCAACCAGAGATAGAGCGCCTCGTGCGCAAGCGTCACGACGACCAGGGTGACGGGGAAGGTGACCAGGAAGATCAGCCGAACGCCCTGTTCGAAGAGCTGGCTGGTGCGTCCCCTATCGCTCACGAACGTGGTGGCGAAGGCGGGGAAGAGCACTCCCATCAATGCGCTCGGAATGATCCAGATCTTGGTTACCATCTCGTACGGCGTCGAGTAGTACGCGACCGCCGACATGGAGATCAGCGCCCCGACGATGAAGCGGTCCACATAAGTCATAAACGGGCTCACGATGTTGCTGATCGTCATCCATCCACCGAACCGTACGAGGTCGAGCGCGTACTCGCGATGGAGCACGAACCTCCTGCGCAGCGACGGAAAGACGCGCAGGCAGAGGATCAGGTGCGCGAGCCAGGCGATCACCCGGCCCGCGACCAGGACGGCGACCACCGCCACGAGGCTCCGCGAGAAGACGACGACCGCCAGAGGTCCCAGATAGGTGAAGACGCCCATCGGGATCCGGATGGCGTTCACGAGCCCGAAGCTCTGGTTCGCTTCCAGGATGCCGCGGAGCCCCGCGGTGCTGATCACAACCGGCAGCGAGAGGGCGAGCAGGTAGAAGGCGCGCAGGCTCTCCTCCTGAAGCGCCGGCGGGATCTTTAGGAGGTTTCCTGTCAGCCACGGGGAGAGAGCGGCGAGCACCAGCGCCCCGACGATACCGAGGAGCATCATCAAAAAGAGCCCCGTCCATGTGATGGCCGGGATCTCGTCCTGCTGCTGGGTACCCAACCTCTCAGCCACGAGCTTCGTGAGCGCGCGCCCCAGCCCCAGGTCGAAAAGGCTGAGATAGCCGATCACCACCCAGGACACCGTCAGGATTCCGAACCGTTCAGTTCCGAGCCCCTTCACCAGCAGCGGGATCGCGACCAGCGCGACGATCAGCGGCGCGCCTGAGCCCAGGAAGTTTACGATCGCGTTCCGGGCGAGCACCCGACTGTTCGTCAGCTTCGAGAACGACATGAATCCTGCTGAAAAGCTCTCGCCGGTATCGACGCCGTGCGTGCACCTGCGGGACGAACCCCGTGGATGCGGAACGAGATGGAGACCGGCGAAGTTGCCTGCGAACTCATCGACGCCGCTTCGCAAAGTGAAGGTCCCGCTCATAGAGTCCCCCGATC